>CAZGZH010000101.1:0-6027 GCA_964529645.1 uncultured Flavobacteriaceae bacterium | reverse complement strand
ACACGAGATACTGGAATTTAGACATGTTCACTTCTGATTTATAACATATGTTAGAAATGGTAAAACATTTTATACATAATTTTGCCAGAAGTTTACAGCCCTCTATGAAAATATTAAAATCATCTAAAAGTCTTTTAGTTTTTTACATCTTACTTATTTTTGTGCTTAATGTTTTGCAAAGCGCTTACACAGAACTTATTGATGATGAGGCTTATTATTGGCTGTGGTCTCAAAAATTAGCGTGGGGGTATTTTGATCATCCACCTATGGTGGCGCTGTGGATTAAAATTAGCAGTTTGTTTTTTGCTGGCGAATTAGGGGTGCGTTTTTTTAGTGCTCTTATGTTTAGTGGTACTGTTTTTTATATCTGGAAACTTATTTCGGATAAAGAAAAGGAAAACTACATACACCTCTTTTTTTTGTTGTTAACGGCTGTTATCTTATTTAATGTTTATGGTTTTATAACGGTACCCGATACGCCCTTGTTTTTTTTTATGGCCTTATTTTTATATGCCTATAAACGCTTTTTAGAAATAGAAAATTTAAAATGGTCCTTGGTTTTAGGATTTGCTATGGCGGGTATGCTTTACAGTAAATACCACGGTATTTTGGTAATAGGCTTTGTGGTGCTTTCTAATTTAAGTTTACTTAAAAAACGTTCTTTTTGGACGGCTTGTTTATTTGCATTTGTTTTGTTTTTACCGCATCTCTATTGGCAATATAATAATGGTTATCCTTCTTTGGTATATCATTTAAATCGCAGTAAAAAACTCTATCAGTTTAAGTTTACGCTCTTGCATTTTTTTAATCAGATATTAATTGTTGGATTGGCTTTTCCGGTACTTTATTACGCTTTTTTTAAATCGCGCTTTAAAGAAAAATTAAATCGCGCAATGTTGTTTATTTTGGTTGGTTTTATAGGGTTTTTCTTTTTATCAACTTTTAAAACTAGTACGCAACCACAGTGGACAGCTGCTATTCTAATTCCCTTAATTGTAGTGGCTTTTCCTTATTTTATAAAGCATAAAAAAGCAAGGCGTGTTTTTATTATTTTGGGATGTTTAAATTTAGCGGGTTTAATCTATGTTCGTATTGCCCTTGCAAATGAGTCTCTGTCTTTTTTTAGATGGGAAACACATCAAAATAAACAATGGGTTAAAGAACTTAAAGAGAATACAAATGGGGCGCCAATTGTTTTTGAAGACTCTTTTCAAAACGCGTCGAAATATAAATTTTATACAGGGGTTGAAACTTTTTCTTATAATTCTCTTTATTATAGACAAAATCAATATGATTTATTTGATTTTGAAAAAAAACTACAGGGTCAAACCGTTTATACGGTTGGAAACAATAAAAATTGGGCTTTAGCACGTCTAAAAAATAAAGACTTGCCGAATTCTAAAGAGCGTGATATTGAACTAGGAGAGGCTCTTTTTATAAAACGAAATAAAATATTTTACGGAACAAAAATAGACAGTTTTTTAACTTTTAAA
Source organism: uncultured Flavobacteriaceae bacterium (assembly GCA_964529645.1). Lineage (GTDB taxonomy): Bacteria > Bacteroidota > Bacteroidia > Flavobacteriales > Flavobacteriaceae > CG1-02-35-72. The sequence goes on along the minus strand of CAZGZH010000101.1, from coordinate 4,534 downwards.
CATTTAAAATGTGTTATAGATAAACCTCGTTTATATGTTAAAAACCTAAAAAAAATCAATTTAGAATTCAATTTAGTAAACACTTATGACAAAACAATAGATTTAAAACACATAACTTTTTATGGTGTGTTTCAAACAAAAAAACACAAAATAACAGGTGTCGTAAAATTAAATGTTAAAGAAGTAGATAGTCTTAATACACCCAAACAATTATTGCCAAAAAAAACTTATAAAGTGAAAACTACTTTTAAAATCCCTACAGAAATTAATCCGAGCACGGCTACTTTTAGAGTGGGTTTAAGTTTTTATAATTTACCGCCTGGCTTTGAGGGTAATACTGTTAAAATACACTTTTAGTATGGATATTACTTACCAACCTTTTACACAAGATAATAATTGGATTGTTTTAACATTCCTCTTTATTTTGATGCTGTTGATTGTGTTGAAGAAGCTATTTAAATCTCGATTTAATAATCAATTAAAGCTGCTAAATAATGCTCTTTGGGTTTCTAATTTAAAAAATAATTATTCAGCAATTTATAATTTATATAATTTAGGTTATCTAATTATACTTTGTTTTTTATTGTCGTTCATTACTTTAGTTTATATAAAATATTCTACAAGTTTAATTGTAACTAATGACTTTTACTTCTTTCTTAAATACAGTCTTTATTTTGGTGCCTTTTTTGTGTTAAAGCATCTTTTTTATTATCTATTTTCACTCGTTTTCAACTTAAAAACCTTAATGTTAAAGATTGTATATGTTAAGACTTCTTATTTAAATTTTCTGAGTATATTCATTTTATCTTGGCTGTCTTTTGTGTTATTTAGCTCATTTGAAAACAATCTCATATTTAAAATTGCAAGCATAATATCTTTATTATTAGCCCTCTATTTTTATACCTTAATTATTAAAAATAATCTAAAGGTTATTTCAAAACATTTTTTCTATTTTATTTTATATCTTTGCACGCTAGAAATTGCACCTATAATTATACTTTATAAAGCGTTTTTTCTAAAAGTTTAAATTGTGATATTTATGAAAGTGAAGACTATTTTAGTTTCTCAGCCAGCGCCAAACACTGATGAGAATTCCCCTTACCACGAATTATCAGACAAAATAAAAGTAAAAGTAGATTTTAGATCCTTTATTCATGTTGAAGGTGTTCCTTCTAGAGAAGTGAGGTCTCAGAAAATAGATTTTTCTAAATTTTCTGCTGTTATTTTTACGAGTAGAAAAGCCATAGATAACTACTTTAGATTAGCCGAAGAAATGCGCTTTAAAGTACCCGATTCTATGAAATATTTTTGTCAATCTGAAGCGGTTGCTTACTATTTACAAAAATATGTTGTGTATAGAAAACGTAAAATCTATGTGGCCGAACGTACTTTTGACGATTTAGTTAAAATAATTAAAAAGTATAAAGAAGAAAAGTTTTTATTGCCTTCTTCAGATAAATTAAAACCCAGTATTCCTAAAATTTTAGACGAAGCTGAAATTACTTGGGAGCGTGCTATTTTATTTAAAACAGTTATAAGTGATCTTTCTGATTTAGAAAATGTTTATTACGATGTTTTAGTGTTTTTTAGCCCTTCTGGCATTAAGTCTCTTTTTGAGAATTTTCCAGATTTTAAACAAAACGAAACGCGAATTGCTGTTTTTGGAAATACAACTGTTAAAGCCGCTACAGAAGCTGGTTTACGTATAGATATAGAGGCGCCTACCAAAGAAAACCCTTCTATGACAATGGCTTTAGAAAAATATATTGTTGCAGCTAATAAGCGCTAATATAAATATTACCCCTAATAAAAAAGCACCTTAAAAGGTGCTTTTTTATTTTAAATGAAATTGAGTTCTATTTATCAGTTGCTATAGCCTCTTTAATTTTTAATTCAAGTTCTTCGGCTAATTCTGGATTATCAGAAATTATACCTTTTACAGAATCGCGTCCTTGACCTAATTTTGTTTCGTTATAACTAAACCACGAGCCGCTCTTTTTTATAATGCCGTAATCAACCCCTAAATCGAGAATTTCGCCTGTTTTAGAAATACCTTTGCCGTACATAATATCAAACTCGGCTATTTTAAAAGGTGGGGCAACTTTATTCTTAACAACTTTAACTTTTGTCATATTACCAATAACTTTGTCGCCATCTTTTAGTTGCGTTCTTCTTCTTATATCTAATCTTACCGATGCATAAAATTTAAGGGCATTCCCACCTGTTGTTGTTTCGGGGTTGCCAAACATAACACCTATTTTTTCTCTCAACTGATTAATAAATATAACTGTACAGTTAGTTTTACTGATTGTACCTGTTAATTTTCTAAGCGCCTGAGACATCAATCGGGCGTGAAGACCCATTTTAGAGTCACCCATTTCACCTTCAATTTCGCTTTTAGGGGTTAGTGCTGCCACAGAATCTATTACCACAAGGTCTATGGCGCCAGAGCGGATTAAATTATCGGTAATTTCTAGGGCTTGCTCGCCATTATCGGGTTGCGAAATGATTAAATTTTTTGTGTCTATACCTAAATTACTTGCGTAAAATTTATCGAAAGCGTGTTCTGCATCAATAAAAGCTGCTATTCCTCCTGCCTTTTGTGCTTCGGCAATAGCATGAAGTGTAAGGGTTGTTTTACCTGAAGATTCCGGTCCGTAAATTTCAATGACGCGTCCTCTAGGGTATCCGCCAACACCCAATGCTAAATCTAATCCTAATGACCCAGAAGATATGGCGTCAATATCTTCTATAACAGCATCTCCAAGACGCATAACAGATCCTTTTCCGTAGGTTTTATCTAATTTATCTAATGTTAATTGTAACGCTTTTAATTTTGCATCTTTTTCTTTGTCTGTTGCCATAGTTTTATATTTAATCTAAGGAGCTAAAGTATAAAAAATAATGTGTTATAATTTGAAATATTTTTTGAGTTTTTAACAAAAAAAAATACTATTAATATTTATAATAATTTGCTTTTAAATTTCTAAAAGTTAGAGTATCTTTCTCTTGTGTTAAATCAATACTTTAAAATATGAAATCACCTTCTCAAAAAAAATTATTCGTATTAGATACCTCTGTTTTGCTATTTGATCATAATGCTATAAATAATTTTCAAGATAACGATGTCGCTATTCCGATAACCGTTTTAGAAGAATTAGATAATTTTAAGTTAGGAAACGAAACAAAGAACTTTGAGGCGCGCGAAATAATTCGCTTTTTAGATAAAATTTCTGGCAATAATGAACTCAACAAATGGATTAAGTTAGGGCAGGGGCGTGGCGCTTTAAAAATCATCATGCACACTTCTAATTTAGAGCAAGATGCTGAAATAATTTTTGGGAAAGAGAAAAACGACCATAAAATACTCAATGCGGCGTTATCATTAAAGCAACACAATAAAAATTGTTTGGTAATCTTAGTAACCAAAGACATTAATTTACGCCTAAAAGCAAAAGCTATTGGATTATTAGCAGAAGATTATAAAACTGGTAAGGTACAAGACGTAACAAAAATTTCTAAAGGTTTTCCTGTAATAAATGATTTTGACGGCGAGATAATTAAAGATTTATATCAAGAAAATCGTATTGCAGAAAATGGTTTGTTGGGTAAGTTAAAATTAGCAAACGGTTATTATATTTTAAATAATGGTAAAAATTCTATCTTAACAAGATATAATTCTGAAACCGATACAATAGAGCGTGTTGAAAAAAAATATGCTTATGGTATTAAACCGAGAAATGCCGAACAAACTTTTGCCCTTAATGCGCTTTTAAACGAAGATATTAAATTAGTTGCCTTACAGGGGGTAGCCGGAACTGGCAAAACATTATTAGCTTTAGCTTCGGCTTTAGAACAAAAAAATAAATACCAACAAATTATTTTAGCACGACCTATAATTCCGTTAAGTAATCGTGAAATAGGTTTTTTACCAGGAAGCGCCGATGATAAAATATCACCCTACATGCAGCCTTTATGGGATAATTTAAACTTTATTAAAAACCAGTTTAAGATTAACGAAAAGAAAAATAAGGCTATCGAAGAAATGGAGCGTTGCGGTATTTTATCTATTATTGCCTTAGCTTTTATTAGAGGTCGTAGTTTAAGTGATGTCATTTTTATAATTGATGAAGCTCAAAATCTTACACCTCATGAAATTAAAACTATTATTACAAGAGCTGGTCAAAATACTAAGGTTATTTTTACAGGTGACATCCATCAAATAGATACACCTTATATGGATGAACAAAGTAATGGCTTATCGTATTTAATAGACAAATTAAAAGGTAATCGTTTATTTGCGCATATTAAACTAGAAAAAGGAGAGCGATCTGAATTGGCAAATTTAGCTAATGAGCTTTTATAATTTTAGTTTTTGAATCCACAAAAAAAGAACTTATAAACTTTAATTTTGATATGTTATTTTTATATAAGATATTAGCAATTAATTATTTTTGTAAATAAACGTAAATTATAACGGGGGTTAAAAAACGTTATTTAGTTTTAATATATCCAAAAAATGAAAAAATTTAGT
>CAZGZH010000100.1:0-6081 GCA_964529645.1 uncultured Flavobacteriaceae bacterium | reverse complement strand
TTTGAAAAAATAAATAATTATCCAAAGAGTTCTATCAATAAAATATATGAGGTTATAAACGAGATAATTTAATATTTAAATAATGAAGACTTTTTTAAAAAATATGTTATTAAGATTAATAGGTATTGAAACTAATTCTCAATACCTTGAAAAATTAAAATCAAGAGGGTTAGTTGTTGGTAAAAACTTTAATTTTCAAAAAGATGTTATTTTTGATGATACCCATTGTTGGCTAATTTCTATTGGAGATAATGTTACTATTGCTCCACGAGTTCAAATATTGTGTCATGATACAAGTACAAAATATTACTTAAATTATACAAAATTGGGACCTGTTAGTATTGGGAATAATGTTTTTATTGGCGCAAATTCAATTATAATGCCTTCAGTTACTATTGGGAACAATGTAATTATAGGAAGTGGAAGTATCGTTACAAAAGATGTTTTAAGTGGAAGTGTTATAGCAGGTTCACCTGCAAGAGTATTAGGAACAATAGATTCATTTATTTTAAAAAATAAAGAAGCTATGAATAACTCACGTTGTTATGATGAGAGTTACACAATGAGAGGAAATGTAACAGATGAATTAAAAGAAGAAATGTTGAAAGAAATAAAATCTTCGCCAGATAAAACAGCTTTTATTATTTAAAATGAATATTGCCTTTTTAACGTCAGAATATCCACATCCCAAAGTTTTAAATTCTGCGGGGATTGGCACAAGTATTAAAAATTTGGCCACAGAATTGTCAAAATTAAATTACAATGTAACAATATTTGTCTATAGTCAGGATATAAATGAAATTTTTGAGGATTCTAATATTAAAATACATAAAATAGCTCGCAAAAAATATAAATTATTAGGCTGGTATTTATACAGAAAACATTTGCAGAACTATATAAATACTTTTATTGAAAGGGATCAAATTCAACTAGTTGAAGCTCCCGACTGGACGGGTATTACGGCTTTTATAAAATTGAAGTGTCCGTTATTAATAAAATTGCATGGTACAGATGCCTATTTTTGTCATTTAGAAGGAAGGAAACAAAAGTTTAAAAATTTTGTATTCGAAAAATTAGCTTTAAAATCAGCAGATGCAATAGTTTCAGTAAGTAATTTTGCAGCATCTCAAACTAAAGAGATATTTAAATTAAAATCTGATATTAAAGTAATTCCTAATGGCATAGATTTAGGGAAGTTTAACAATAATAATAGCGAATTATTTGAGCCAAATACTTTATTATATTTCGGAACCATCATACGAAAAAAAGGAATTATTGAATTAGCATATATATTTAATGAATTGGTTAAACTGAATAATGATGTAAAGCTAATTTTAATAGGTGATGATTCAAAAGATATACTTACTGGCTCAAACTCTACCTTATCTTTAATGAAGGATATTTTATCAGTAAAAGCTAAACCTAAAGTTTTATATTTGAGAAAAGTATCATATGAAATGTTGGCTGACTATATTAAAAATGTACAAATTTGTGTGTTTCCAAGTTTAGCAGAAACTTTTGGCATGGTTACTATTGAGGCTATGGCAATGCAAAAAGTAGTTATTACAAGTAACTTTGGATGGAATAAGGATATTATAGACGATGGTGTAAATGGTTACCTCAGAAATCCTAAAAATCATCATGAATTTGCAATGATTATTCATGAGATAATGATGAATAACTCTTTGGTTTTAAAAATTGGAAAAGAAGCAGAATTAAAAGTAAGAAAAAACTTTGATATAAAAAAAATTGTTAGACAAGATATTAGTATTTACCAATCTATAATAGAGCGTTAATTATAGTTGTTGTAAGATGTTTAATATATTTTTTAGACAACTTTATTATAGTATATTAAACAAAAAAAGTATAAAATATTTTAGAAAATTAAGTTTGAAATTTTATAAATAATTTAATATAAAGATTTGATTATAGTTTATCATAAAAATAATAAAATCAAAGAAGTAGTCACTTTAAATAATCAAAAAATTAAATTTGACTATGATTGTACTATTGCTAAAGGGTTAATTAAGTTGGCAAATCAATTTCCAGATTGTAAAATAATTTGGTGTAGTTTAATATATAAGAATCAATTAAATATAAAAGAAATAGAAAAACTTTTTCACCAAAATAAAATGTTACTTTCTTTTAATCCTAACGATATTAATTATTTTGGAAGTAAAATTGGTTTTATTGAAGACACACCATTTATAAACATAAATAAAAAAGTAAACTATCCTACTTGGCAAATGAGTAGTGTAGTTGGTGTTGTACATGCTTCATTTTTAAATAAGATAAAAGACATCGTAATACCAGAAACAAATTTCGATTATTATTTAAATTCAATAGCAAAAATATGTATGCCTTTAGGGTTGTTATGTTACTCAGAACCAGCTCTTTTAAAAACATACAATTCTGTAGATTTTTCTAGAAGTAATAATTATAATCTATTTCGATTTGTAAAACAACATTATAAAACCCGATGGGTATTTATATTATTATTAAATATAATGATTTACAAGCGGAGATTTGTACTAATACCATTTTTATTTTCTCTGTTTTATAAAAATAGATATAATTTAGATATAAATTTAGATGATATTGATGTCGAATCATCAAAAAAAGTGATTGGTAAAGAAACTATAGATGTTATTATCCCAACAATGGGTAGAGATAAGTATTTATATGACGTACTATGCGATTTAAGGAATCAAACACATTTACCTAAAAATGTAATTATTGTAGAGCAAAATGCTATACCCGAGAGTGTTTCAGAATTACATTATTTGAATAATGAAATTTGGCCATTTAAAATCGATCACACATTAATCTATCAACTAGGGGCTTGTAATGCTAGAAATATAGCCTTAGCAAAAGTAAAATCAGATTGGGTTTTCTTTGCCGATGATGATATTCGGTTTAAAAGTAAATTATTGGAAGATTCTTTTAGATATATTAATTTGTATACTTCAAAAGCAATAAATTTGAGTTGTTTACAAAATGGAGAAAAGGAATTGAGAAATGTTATGTTTCAATCTACATCATTTGGATCGGGAACAAGTATTGTGAAATCAGATTTAATAAAAAATATTAAATTCAACAAGGCCTATGAATTTGGTTATGGCGAGGATGCCGATTTTGGAATGCAATTAAGGAATATGGGTACAGATATATTATATATTCCATTTGTAAAAATACGCCATTTAAAAGCACCTACTGGTGGATTTCGCAAAAAAATAGAACAAGAATGGGATTCGGAGATAATTATTCCAAAACCCTCTCCCACAGTTATGGTATATAAATTAAAATATGCCACAAAAGAGCAATTGCAATGTTATAAAACCATACTATTTTTAAAATATTATAAGACACAATCAACTAAAAATCCAATCAAGTATTATAAGTTAATGACTAAAAAGTGGCATAAAAGTTTATTGTGGGCAAAATATTTAATAAATAAATATAAGGATGAAGTTTAGTCTAATTATTTGTACATATCAGCGTCCGAAAGCCTTAATTAAGTTATTGACTTCAGTACAAAAACAATTAAAATATCCAAATGAAATTTTAGTTATTGATGGGTCAATAGATTTTAAAACTAAACAAATTTTAGAAAAAAAATCTTATAAAAATTTAAAATACTTTCTCGTTCCAGAAACAACAAGAGGCTTAACCAAACAACGAAATTTTGGAATTTCAAAAGTTTCTAGTGAAGTGGATGTTGTTTGTTTTTTGGATGATGATACTGTTTTAACACCATCATACTTTCACGAACTCATTAAAACCTTTGAAAATAATAATTTAATTGCAGGTGTTGGAGGCGTTTCTGTTAATGAAAATAGATGGCAGAAAATAGATAAAAATAAAAATTATCATTCGAAAAAATATTATTTATTTGAAGGATATGCTTATAAAGAGGGATTAAGAAATGTAGTTAGAAATTACTTAGGTTTACAATCAAATTTATTACCAGGTAGAATGCCAAAGTTTTCTAATGGAAGAACTTGTGGATATCCTTTAAATGGTAAGACATATGATGTTGATTTATTAATTGGCATGTCGTTTTCATTTAGAAAAGATATTTTCAATTATATAAAATTTTCAGAATATTTTGAAGGTTATGGCCTTTATGAAGATGCTGATTTTAGTATCAGAGCTCTACAATTTGGGAAAAATGTAATTAATACAAAAGTGCAACTAAATCATTATCATAATCAAGAAGGGAGACCTAATAAATTTAAATATGGCAAAATGGTGGTAAGAAATGGTTGGTATGTATGGAGAGTAGCTAACTCAGATCCTTCATTAAATGCAATATTTAAATGGCATCTTATAACAATACTTTTAACGCTAATAAGATTTAGTAATATATTTACATCAGTTAATAAGAAAGAGGTATTTGAAGAAGCTTTAGGAAGAACAATGGCTTGGTGGTATTTAATAATAAAAAAACCGAATATAAATGAATAGCTTTTCACTAGACTTAGAAAAATATAAAAAATATAGTGGTGGTAAATCTACTATAATTTTATTTATAACAACGCAAGGTTTATGGGCTTTATTAATATATAGGATTTCAAATAAGATTTACAGGAGTAAATTACCTAAATATTTAAAAAAAATCTTATTATTATTTGCGGTTTTAAATCAAAAATTAATTGAAATTTTAACAGGTATTTCATTGCCATATACAGCAAAAATTGGTAAACGTTTTTACATAGGTCACCCAGGTCAAATAATTTTAAATGGGAACACTACTATAGGAGATAATTGTAATATTTCTCAAGGAGTCACTATAGGCGTAAGCGGCAGAGGTGATAAAAGAGGCGTACCTGTTATTGGCAATAATGTTTATATGGGCGCAAATGCTGTAATAGCAGGTAAAATTAAAGTCGGAGATGGTGTCGTAATTGGCGCAAATACTTTAGTGATAAATGACATTTCTGATAATGTAACAGTCTTAGGTGTTCCTGCAAAAAAAATAAGCAATAATAATTCAGACGAATATATTTAGATGAAATTTTTAGTCATTGCATATCCTCCTACAATATTTAAAGATAACAAATATTATTCTTATTCTCCATATGTTAATGAGATGAATCTTTGGTTTAAAAATATGGATAGGGTTGGTATATTATCTACAACCGAATATTCTAAACCACTCTTATTATCACCTTTTCAAAAGAAAGATTTTAAAATTTATAACATTCAAAATTTTTCAACTATTGGTTTTTTTAATGTATTTAAAACAGTTATAAAATTGCCTTTTATTTTATATAAAGTATTAATAGCTTGTGTTTGGGCAGATCATATACATTTGCGTTGCCCTGGAAACATAGGTTTAGTAGGTAGTTTTATTCAAATACTTTTCCCTTCTAAACCAAAAACTATTAAATATGCGGGTAATTGGGATCCAAAAAGTAAACAACCTTGGAGTTATAGACTTCAAAAATGGATTGTAAGTAATACTTTTTTAACACGTAATACAAAAGTATTGGTTTATGGAAAGTGGCCTAATCAATCAAAAAATATTATACCCTTTTTTACGGCGACGTATTCTATTAAAGATATTGTACAAATTGAGAATAAAGACTTGTCAAACGAATTAAGATTTATTTATGTTGGCGCTTTGCATTCTGGAAAACAACCGCTGTTAAGTGTAAAAGTAATTCAAGAATTAAAGAGTAGAGGTTATAATGTTAAACTAGATATGTTTGGTGAAGGAGGAGAAAAAGAGAATTTAAATTTATATATTGAGAAACATGGTTTGGAATCCGAAATCACTATGCACGGAAATAAATCTAAAGATTTTGTTAAACAAGCTTATAAAGATGCTCATTTTTTAGTATTTATATCTAAATCAGAAGGTTGGCCGAAAGTCGTAGCAGAAGCTATGTTTTGGGGATGTGTCCCTATAACATCAAAGGTATCTTGTGTACCGTGGATGTTAGGAGAAGGGAAAAGAGGTGTGCTGGTCGAAAATAATGTTAAAAGTATTGTTTCTGAAATAAAAGAATTATTACTAAATAAAGAAAAGTATCACAATATGAGTTTAAATGCTCAAAAATGGTCTCAAAATTACAC
>CAZGZH010000099.1:0-6098 GCA_964529645.1 uncultured Flavobacteriaceae bacterium | reverse complement strand
ACAAAGAAGACAAACAAGAATCTATGAAAGAAAATTATGGCAAATACATATTGGTAGTAGAAGGGGCTATCCCAACAAAAGAGGGGGGCATATATTGTACAATTGCCGGTAGAACTGCTGTTGATATTTTAAAAGAATCTGCTGCCGGTGCCGCCGCCATCCTTACTTTTGGAAGTTGCTCTGCTTGGGGAGGTGTACAATCTGCATATCCCAATCCTACAGGTTCTGTTCCTGTTGATGCTATTATAAAAGATAAACCAATAATCAGAGTACCCGGATGCCCTCCTATTGGTGAAGTTATGACAGGCGTTATAATGCATTATGCCACATTTGGCACATTACCTCAGTTGGATTCTATGGGAAGACCTAAACAATTTTATGGTAAACGTGTTCATGATACATGTTATAGAAGACCCAATTTTGATGCCGGTTTATATGCCGAAAGTTTTGACAGCCAAGAAGCCAAAAATGGCTATTGCTTGTATAAATTAGGTTGTAGAGGCCCTGTTACTTATAACGCATGTGGTAGTATGGGATGGAATAATGGTGTTAGTTTCCCAATAAAATCTGGATATCCTTGTATTGGTTGTAGCGAAAAAGATTTCTGGGACAATAGTCCATTTACAGAAAGATTAGAAAATGTGCCTGGCATGGGCATAGAAGCTACTGCAGACACTGTTGGTAAAATAGTAGTTGGTGCTGCTATTGGTGCTGCTGTTGTACATTCTGTTGCTACAAATTTCGCAAAGAAAAAAGAAATACGCGAATCAACAGAGCGTGGAGAAAAAAACGAACAAAATATTAAAGCTTAAAACAACTTATCATGGCAAATAGAATAGTAATAGACCCCATCACAAGAATTGAAGGACATTTACGTGTTGAAGCCGAAATAAAAAACGGCAAAGTAACAGATGCTTATGTATCTTCTACAATGGTAAGAGGTATGGAAAAAATAGTACAAAATCGCGATCCAAGAGACGTTTGGGCTTTTGTACAACGCACTTGCGGTGTTTGTACCACAGTACACGCCATTGCCTCAATACGTGCCGTTGAAAACGCTCTAGATATCGTAATCCCACCAAATGCAGAAATAGCTAGAAATATTGTTACAATATCGCATGCTATGCAAGACCATGTGGTTCATTTTTATCATTTGCACGCTTTAGACTGGGTAGACGTTACGCAAGTTTTAAACGCTGATCCTAAAAAAACTTCTGCCTTAGCACAAAGCATTTCGAAATGGCACAATAGCTCTCCGGGTTATTTTGCTGATGTTAAAACACGTATCAAAAAATTTATAGATAGTGGTCAACTAGGTATATTTGCAAAAGGTTATTGGGGACACAAAGCCATGAAATTACCTGCAGAGGTTAATTTACTCGCAGTAGCTCATTATTTAGAAGCCCTTGAATGGCAAAAAGAAATAGTAAAAGTACATACTATTTTAGGTGGCAAAAATCCACATCCTCATTTCTTAGTGGGCGGAATGGCCAGTCCTATTAATATAGAGGGTGCAGGAGGATTAAATATGGAGCGTTTAGCTTATGTTGGTCAATTATTAAAAGATGCTCATAAATTTGTGAACGAAGTTTATATTCCAGATTTATTAGCCATTGCCTCTTTCTACAAAGATTGGGGCGCCATTGGCGATTCTAAATTTAATAACTATTTATCTTATGGTGATTTACCAACAGATAATTACCGTAATCCATCTAGTTTTAAATGGCAACCAGGCGTTATCCTAAACGGTGATATAAGCAAAATACACCCTGTAGATTTAGAAAAAACAAATGAAATTCAAGAATTTGTAAATAAATCTTGGTACGATTATTCAGACAGTAAAGATAAAGGTTTACATCCTTGGGATGGTGAAACCAATATTAATTATACAGGTCCAAAACCACCATTTAAACATTTAGATGTAGACAAATCATATAGCTTTGTAAAAACACCTCGTTGGATGGGAAAACCAATGGAAGTTGGGCCATTATCTAGAATGCTAATCGGTTACGCATCTGGCAATCCTGAGTTCAAAAACGTTGTAGATTATGCTTTAAAAACACTCAATGTACCTGTAACGGCCTTATTCTCTACGCTAGGAAGAACAGCAGCCAGAGGATTAGAGTCTAAATTATTAGCAGATTGGGGTCTTGAATTTTATGACAAGCTCATCGCCAACATTAAAAATGGTGATACACGTATGGCAAATATGGAAAAATGGGATCCTTCAACATGGCCTAAAGAAGCCAAAGGCGTTGGTTATATGGAAGCACCCAGAGGTGGCTTAGCCCATTGGATTGTAATTAAAGATAAGAAGACAGCAAATTACCAAATGGTGGTACCAACTACTTGGAATGCATCACCACGCGATCCTAAAGGACAAAGGTCTGCTTACGAATCTGCTCTCTTAGGGACACCTATTGCCGATCCAAAAAATCCGGTTGAAATTTTACGAACCATACACTCGTTCGACCCTTGTTTAGCTTGTGCTGTACATTTATATGATGCGCATGGAAAACATGTAAGCCAAGTTCAAACTGGTGGAGCGTGTAGTCTTTAATACCTAAAATTATAAGTTATGGCAACAACATTTAATTATAAAAGAGTTTATGTGTGGGAAATGCCCGTTCGATTTTTCCATTGGGTTACAGCACTTTCAACAACCATTCTGGTAATTACTGGTTTTATAATTGCAAACCCACCTGCAATTAATGCAAATGTAGAAGCGACTAATTCATTTTGGTTTGGTTATGTAAGAGCCATTCATTTTATAACCGCTTATATATTAATTGCAAATGTAATTTTTAGAATTTATTGGGCTTTTGCAGGAAACCAGTTCGCTAATTGGCGTAATTTTATCCCTTACACAAAAAAGGGAATTCACAATATTCTTCATGTTCTAAAAGTTGATATTTTTTTAATGAAGGATAAAGAGCACAAGTTGTATAATATAAGCATAGGGCATAACTATTTAGCAGCTTTTTCTTATTTTATAATGGCCTTGTTCTTTGCTTTACAAGTCATGACGGGCTTGGCCTTAATTGCAGATTCCTCTAGCTGGTTTTTACCACATATGTTTAAATGGGTTTCAACTATGTTTGGTGGCGATATTACAACACGTTATGTTCACCATATTCTTACTTGGCTATTTATGGCTTTTGTTGTTATCCATGTTTATTTAGTTATATTTCATGATTATGTAGAAGCGCGCGGCGAAGCATCTGCTATGATAAGTGGTTTTAAATTTATCCGTTCTGAAAGGTTGAAAGAAGACGAATCTGAAATAATTGCCAAAGCAGAAAAAATAACTTGGAAGAAAAAGGATAAAACCTAAAATATATGATATCAGATGATGTAATTGAATTACAAAAGCTTTTTTATCAAACAAATGATTATTTAAATACTGATAAAAAAAACAGTGTTTTAATTCTAGGTATTGGCAATTATTTAATGGGAGATGAAGGTGTTGGCGTACATACAATTCACGCACTGAGTAAAATAAAATTGCCCGATAATGTAGATATTATGGATGGCGGCACAGGTAGCTTTGATTTGATGCCAATTCTATCGCAATATCCTTTGGTTATTTTTGTCGATGCTACAATGGACAACAGACCTGCTGGGACAGTTGATGTAATCTATCCTGAATTCGCAGCCGATTTCCCAACTGTTTTAAGCGCTCACGATGTGGGTTTAAAAGATATGATTGACGCTTTAGAATTTCAAAATCAATTGCCAAAAATTATATTGGTAACTGTTTCTATCAAAGAAATGATTCCTATGACCATTAATTTAACAACAAATGTTGAGAACAGTATTCACAAGGTAACCAATAAAATTTTAGAAATATTAAACAATGTAACAATTAAAAACTAGTATCAACCAAACTTAATTGTTGAAATTACCTCTATAAATTTGATAAAAAATATTAACTTTATAGGGGTAATTTTTTTAGAAAAAACATGCTTAAAACTTATAAAATTTCAGTTACTGGGCAAGTACAAGGGGTCGGATTTAGACCTTTTGTATTTAATTTGGCAACTAAATTTTTATTAAACGGAACTGTCTCTAACAACAAGAACGGCGTTATTATTATTGTTTCTGGATTAAAAAATAATATTCAAATATTTTATGACACTTTAATTCAGAATCCACCTCCCGTTTCTAAAATAAAAAATAGTTCAATTATTCAAATTGAATTGCAACAATTCAATACTTTTAAAATTATTCCTTCTAAAAAAACAGGACAAGTCAATTTACCGTTAACCCCTGATTTTGCTATTTGCGATGATTGTAAAAAAGACATACAAGACATCAGAAACAAACGTTACAATTATCCTTTTACAACTTGTGTAAGCTGTGGACCGCGTTGGGCTATAACGCAATCTTTCCCCTTTGAACGTAATCATACAAGCATAGATGAATTTAAAATGTGTAGTGATTGCAAAAAAGAATATACAACACCTAGTAATAGACGATTTCATTCACAAACAAATACCTGTAATACTTGTGGTATCACATTGTCTTTATCAGATAACTTGGGAAACAAAATTGATATTTCTCAAAATAAATTATTCAATTATTTAGCAAATCTTCTCGCTGATGGAAAAATTATTGCCCTCAAAAATACAAGTGGTTATTTATTGTGTTGCAATGCAGAAGATACAATAGTCATTAAAAAATTAAGAAAATTAAAAAACAGACCCTACAAACCATTTGCGATTTTATATCCTTCTTTAGAAAAATTAAAAAAAGAATTAATAATTAATAATTATCACATAAATTCATTAACCTCAACGCAACTCCCAATTACTATTATTAATTCAGAAAATTATAAGGGTAATATTGTTTTAGAAGAAGTTGCTCCTGGTTTAAATCAGTTAGGAGTGATACTCCCCTATTCTGGTATCTTACAACTTTTGGCTAATGAATTATCTTTCCCAATAGTGGCTACAAGTGGTAACATTCACGGTTCTCCAATAATTAGCAATAACAATGAAGCTTTTGAAAAACTCAAAAATGTGGCCGATTATTTTTTACGACACAACTTAAAAATTACCCATCCGCAAGACGATTCTGTTGTTAAATTTAGCACAAAATTTAACAAAGAAGTTTTATTTAGGCGCTCAAGAGGTTATGCCCCAAATTATTTTAATATTACTTTAAAATCTGATAAAAAAATAATGGCTATGGGAGCACATCTTAAAAGTACAATTGCTTTTACACCAAACGATTATTTGTATATAAGTCAGTATTTAGGCAATCTTGATAGTTTTGATGTTTATAACAGATTTACACAAACAGCTACCGATTTTATAAATATTTTTGAACAAGAACCCGAGGTTATTTTAGTAGATTCACATCCCTCTTATTTAAGCACACAATATGGCAAAGAATTGGCACAAAAAATCAAAGCTAAAATAGTAACTATTCAACATCACAAAGCACATTTTACAGCTATTTTAGGAGAGCACAATTTATTTGATAAAAAAGTTTTAGGCGTCGTTTTTGACGGCACAGGTTATGGTGAGGATGATAATATTTGGGGCGGTGAATTTTTTAATTATGAATCAAATTCAATTTCAAGAATCAATCATCTTAAGTATTTTGATTGGTTTTTAGGTGATAAAATGTCTAAAGAACCGCGTATTTCTTTGTTATCACTTTCAAGCGATGAGATGTTGGAAATCGTTTCCGAAAAATTTACAAAGAATGAATTCAAAACTTATCAATCGCTCAAAAAATCAAATACATTAAAAACCTCATCTGTTGGACGCTTATTTGACGCTGTTGCTTCACTATTAAATATTACCGATAAAAATACTTACGAAGGCGAAGCCGCTATCTTGTTAGAAAATTCAATTACAGATTACGATTTAAAATCCTGTAAAAGTTATTTAAATTCTGGGGGAAATATATTTTCGGGAAAAGAAATCATAAAAAATATTTATACCGATTTTAAAAATGGCGTCACTAAAGAAAAAATTATCGCCAACTTTTTGTTTACTCTAGCTCAGTCAATTATTGATATGGCTAAAATCAACAATTACAAACACATCGCTTTAATCTGAAGATGTTTTCAAAAAACAAGTTTAGTA
>CAZGZH010000098.1:0-6114 GCA_964529645.1 uncultured Flavobacteriaceae bacterium | reverse complement strand
GCAAACTGCTTTGGATTAACACTCAAATCCCCATTAACATACTTCTTAACTAAACTGAAAATAGATTTTATCTCCATCACTATCTCCTCAAACATGTTAAAGTTATCCTTAGCCTCAATAAATGGCGTCTTAACCTTTATCTTCTTACGATTAAACTCTGTACTCAACTCTCCTACCAACTGAAAACTTATTCCATTATATTTGCACTCTACAATGTTCAACCTATCCATTAAGTCCCTGAACCTAAAGTAATCATCCTCAGCCTTTAATGGATTCAAAATACTCATAGTATCGTAATTGAAATAATCATCCCAATTCGGCTCCCAATAACCACAGATATTTAACATAAATACACTCAACCCTCGCATCTTATCCTTAATATTCTGCGGTACTACTGCCTTATGCCTCTCCTTGAAATCATTATTATACGTAATCTCATTTACGTCCTTATTACTTACATACTCTACAATAGATCCTTTTAAACCTCTATTGACCAACTTAAAACTTTTAATTTTCATTTTTTTCCTTTTTTAAATTTAAACTAGAAACAAATATATTCATCTTTTCTTCATCCTCAAAAAAATAAACCTCACTTACCATATTACTCCTCTCTATAACATCAAAAAAATTCTCTATCTTCCCTCCAATCAACAATATCCTGCCATAAGACAACTCTCCAGGATACTTCTCTATACAATCCTCATAATGCTTCAAGCAATTCTCATAACTGCTATAACACACCACTTTCCTATAATATAAACTATCCATTAAACCTCAAAAATAATTTACCCCAAAAACTTTCTTTTAACTTCTCATTTAAATAAAGTAATTCATGACTTAAATTAAGATACTTCATATTCTCCTCCTTATACTTACTATCATACAAATTTAAATTATCCTCCAAATTCTTTACATATCCATTCGTTAATTCTTTCTCTAACCTTAAATCATCTAATTTTTCTTTAAAAATACAACTTTCTTCAAACAACCTACAACTCTCTTTATTCAAAGTTTCATAACTTTTAGTAAGTTCAGTATTATCTTTCAATAATTGTAATTTTTCTTTTACTAACTCCTTATATTCTTCCCTCCTCTTTAAATCATACAAAAGAACCGAACCATCCTTACTAACCTTTATCCTATACCTATTACTCTTCCTATCATTAATATTCGCTAATAACATCTTATCAGCCCTTAAACTTAAATCCAACTTAATGAAATCTACATCAAACTTTTTACCCTTTTTATTCATCTTTATTATATTTATTAATTAAAAAATCCTTACGTAAATAATACCAAAATATTATAACTATACCTAATATAATCATAACATAACTTATCTTCAAAATACCAAAAAATATTAAGAAAATGCTTATATCCCTTATCAATAACAATATTCCACTCATAACACCTATTTAAAAAATACCAGTGTACAACCCCCATCCAAAGAAATCATACACCAGCACTAAAAAACATAAACTCTTTTTTATCACCATTTAAATACAAAAATAAAGAAAAAAAACCAATGTCCCATACTTTATTCAAAAAAAAATTGTAATTATTTACAATCGTATTCTAATGTGTGTCTTCACAGAGAAGGCCGTGTAGCTCCGATTGTGATTTTCTAAATTGGAATCCTGTAGGGGGCTAAAAAGTTAGGCCCCCCCCCTTCGGTTTATATTATATGATTAATAATCACTGTAGAATCAATGAAACAATGAATAAGATGAGTTGGTTAAAGAGAGTGAATAAAATGATGATTATAAAAATAGTTTCATGATATTTTTTTACTTTTTTTTTGGTGATATTACCTCAATTAAAATATATAGTCATGAAAGAATATTATGATCGGTTTGGTGAGCCTAAAGAAAAATACACTAAGCAAGATAATAGCAATTATGTTATAATCTTGTTTATTTTACTTGCTTTATTTAGTGCTCTTGGTGTTTTATCAAGTTGTAGTAACACTGCACACGTATGTCCAGCATATGATGTGCAAGGTAAATACGTACAGAGATGAAGCAAGTAATGATGAATGTCTTTGAGTTTGTAAAGAGATACAGGCTCGAAAGACTTACAGTAAGCAAAGCTATTAAAGAATACAATGCTTATTGTACTGCCATATCAGACATATTAGCTGAAGAGCCAATATTGTATATCTAAACTATATTAAAAGAAAAAGAATGAACCAATAATTTTTTTTCTTTTTTTTTGGCGATTTTGCCACAAAATCCATTTAAATACAATTATTATGGAAAATTTAGCTAAACATGTTTTTACAGCAACTAAATCTAGACCTGCTGTTTTCGAAGACGGTGAACACATCGTTAAAATTACTAATATTGAAGTTGTAGAGAGCTCTCTGCACGACAAACAAATTAAAGTAATCTTCGAAAACGAAGATGGTCTAGAAATTTGTTCTTGGATGTCCTTCAAAGGATACAAAAAGAACAAAGCTGGAGAGTACCTTGACTCTAAAGGCAAAGTTATCAAAGGCCTTTTAGATGAAGACGGTCAATTCGTTCCTGAAAAAGCAGCTCTTAGAGTTGAGGACGAAGAAAATACTAAAATTGCTTTGCAAAGGTTTACAGACCTTGCTTGTGATTCTGGTATTGACGAAGGTACTGAATTTAAACTTAGTGACTTAATTGACAACGAAGTTGGTATCGTTGTAGGCTCTCGTAAAGCTTCTACTGGTAAAACATACAAAGAAGTGAAATACACTTTGAGCCCTGAAAAAGTTACTGAAGACTCTCTATTCTAAAAAAAGAGCCCCAATTTTGGGGCTTTTTTTTGTCGATATAATACATTAAATAAAATACATAAAATGGTATTTTATAAATAAATTTATAAAATGGATTATTATAATTTAATAAAAATTCATTTTTATTAAATATCATAAAAGGTGCTATACGATTGCTCAGTAGTATAACATATATTTAACTATTATATAAGGTGCTTACCGTTTGCACAGTAGTACAACTATATATTTATTTAGGTGAATACCGATTGCTTCGTAAATAATCGCATATACACATTGATTTAACATTTTTCCTAAATATCCACAAAAAAAAAGACATAGCATCCCTTAATATAGCTTAACATTGTATTTATACTGCTCTTATACACATGGTGTATCTTAAATTAATTGTTTAATTAAACGTTGTAACTTGTTGATAATGTGAGTTGTATTGTTTTCGTTGATTTAATTATGCGTATAAATGATTATATTTATGATTAATTATGTTTAATGATGTTATTTTATTTATTGGATAAAAAAAAAGTGATGAAAACGTGTTACATCACTTTTAGTTTTTGGTTTTATTGAGTGTTAGTTATCAATAATTATTTTACAAATATAATTATTTTTTAATATGCTGGTAATACTGGAGGACATGAGCTGGTACAAGTTTTAAATAACTAGTACCAATAGTAGCTCACAAAATGCTGTATAATGACAGTCGGATTGATGAGGTGGCGGGAACAAGTTTTGAAGACCATACCACGAATTTATTTTTTTTCATGTTGCCCCGAAGACAAGCTAACAACTAGTAAAAAGGCATGAATGAGGGCAACTTCCTTACTTTTGGTTTGGAGGGGCAGTATTTTTTTTCTGATTCTCTGCTAACAGCGATGGTACAAATGTAAGACAATATTTTTAATTACAAAGAAAAAAGGAGACTTTTTTTCGGTCTCCTTTTGGTCTTCCCAGATATACTGTTAGCAGGCAGTGATATCTGTAACTTGTGTGAGCAAATATACAACAATAATTTAAACCACCAAAAAATATAAAAATTTTCTTGCGAGCGTATGTGTGCGTGTAACATAAATTATCACTTTAACAAGTTTTTACTTGGGAAATCTATTTTTTTTCTTTATTTTTGATTTACTATCAAATAATATGAAAATAAAAATCTTCATCATCTTACCAATAAATGAGTGTAATACTCTCTTTATCAAGGATGTAAAACTGCAAAGACGATTAGCTATAGCTGCTAAACAATATTCTAAAACATTTAATTAATGAATTACAATATAAACCTATTAGCCGAAGTATTAATTGCCAAAGGCTATCATAACACCTTTAGAGAGCGAATCTTTTTGTTCCTATTTCGCACAAAACAAGTTTCTGGTACAAACACCTTACTTAAATTTTTTAACGCATTAGACGAAAGATATGAGCCATTTAAAATTTCTAATTCAGTTATTAAGTATTATGAATATGAATTTAGGAATAATATGCTTATTTTATAATAAGCTATTGTTTATATTTCATTTTACTATAACTATATTATTATTGTATGCGTTTTACTATATAATATATATAGTGCTTGAACAATTTATTAACCTTATAAAATTTTTTAAAGATGAGTAAAATTATATGTATTAAGACTCCTATACCTAATGGTAGATATAAAGATTTAATGATATGTCCTAAAGAAAATGATATTTGTACTATAAGAGGTACAGGACAATATGAATTAACTGGTACTAAGTATTATTTAATAGAAGAAGTTAAAAATGAAGTAATGAATATTAGAAGAAGAATGATAGAACCAGGATTTCCAATGGATCACTTTGCTTTACTTGATGATTGGAATATGGCTAATGCTTTAACTGAAGAATTACTTGAAGAAGCTGAATTATTAGAATTAGCATGAGAAAGAAAAGCAGTAATACAGCTAAAGTAGCTTTGATTATAAGTTTATTTAATTTAATTTTGACAATTACATTATTACTATTATTATGACTATAAGAGAAGCTATATATAAATCAGCACAGCAAGAAATAACTTTATCAGAATTTATAAGACACTATTTAAGAGTTAGGATAAATACCAATAAATTTGAACATATTAAATATGAACAAATCAAAGATGAACTACATCCTTTTAATAAAGTAACATATGAAGATGTTAAAGATGAAATACCTATTGTATGCGAAGGATTTGTGCCAGAGATAAACAATATAGATTATTGTAAGATATGTAAGAAACATTTTGATTATCATGTTAAAGTTTAAAGATAATCCTCTTTCTGAAAATGATATTTTAATTAAAGATAAAACTAAACTTATTTCTTTAATTTTTGATATTTCTGAAAAATATGTGATATTCTTATTATTTATCTTAAAATCATATAAAGGTTTAGAGGTTATACATATTGATATTATTGAAACAGCTAGGTATTTTAATGTATCCAAAAAATCTATTTATAATTACATAAATAAATTATGCGATAAACAAATAATTGCACCTACGCCAATAGTCAATATATACCACCTTAATCCTTGTGTTTACAACGGTTATAAAGTATTATTTATTTAATATTAAATATTGTATCAAATTACAACTTATGTATGTAGATATTTTTGCAAATATGGTGTTTTTATAATACCTTTGCTGCACGTTCTTTATTAAGTATTTATAATATACTTTGAAATTTTTATTTGTTTAACTTTCAAAAAACATAAAATTATGGTAAAATTCTTCGTATTTTGTCTTGTTATAATAACAACTATAATGTTATGCTCTTTGTCTATAAATATACATAATACTAAACAAGATGAAATTGTAAATGATACAGCTTTATATATCATTTATTTACAGCAACAAATACTTCTTAGAGATAGTATAATTTCCACTTGGGAAAATCATTGTCTTAGGATGAAGAGAATTGTTGGAGCAGATGATCAAACAGAAAGTTGGTCGTATAAAGAAAAAGTAATTAATAAATTTAATAAATAGAAATAGTAAAAAAATATAACTATGAATACAAATGATAAAAATACCACTGAAACCGACATTGTTTATAACGGATGGTGGTAAAAATCGTTTTAATGTTTTTTATACGGTGTTATGTACTGTATAGGCTACTTAAAGCACAAAACTTAATTAAAATGACAGAAGTAAAAAAAGAAAAAAGTGAGGCTATGCCGTATGACACATTGTTAGGCGTAGTTGTTTTGGGTTGTAAATTCAAATATTTCTCTTATGACCACAAAAAAGCAATAGAGGAATATAATACAAGTGATAAATACGAAGAGGATAGAAAGTGGTTTAAAAATCCAAAATCGTGGGATATGCCAGAGAAAACTAAAGAAAAAAAGTCATAA
>CAZGZH010000097.1:0-6126 GCA_964529645.1 uncultured Flavobacteriaceae bacterium | reverse complement strand
AAAGTTTTCTAAACACTACGAAATAAAACTCAATCCCATTAAAATAAATGATACTGTTGTTGGTCTTTCGGCTATAGGTAGAGATATTACCGAAAGGAAAAAAATAAAAGAAAATTTATTTAATCTATTAGAATTTGCACCTGTAGCATTTTTTCAAGGAGATATAAATGGCAATTTTATTAAAGTCAATAATAAAGCTATTGATTTAACGGGATATTCTAGGAAAGAACTCCTTAACATGAATATGAAAGACCTTTTTTCTGAAGTATCCTTAAAAGAAAAACCTTTGTCTTATGAAAAATTAAGAACAGGTGAAATAATTAAAAACGAGAGGAAATTAAAAAATAAAAAGGAACAAAACATACATGTTAATATGCTTTCAAAAGTTATGTCTGATGGCACTTTTCAGTGTTTTATGTCAGATATTACAGATTATAAACAAGCTGAAAAAGCACTTGTAGATTTAAATAAAAATCTAGAATCAATAGTAGCAGAGCGCACAAGGTCTTTAACAGAGACCAATAAAGAACTCGAAGCTTTTTCGTATTCTGTTTCGCATGATTTACGTGCTCCATTAACACGTATAGCAGGTTTTAGCAATGCTATTAGTTCTCTTTATAGTGATAAATTAGACAAAAAAGGACTGCATTATTTAACAAGGATAGAAGCGGCAGGAAAAAACATGTCAATACTTATAGACGATTTATTAAGTCTTTCTAAAATTACACGTTTTGACGTAATAAAATCTAAATTTAATATCAGTGATTTAGTCGTTCAAAAATTGAAAGAAAGTAAAATGAATTATCCTAATCTTTTAATTAAATCAAAAATTAAACCCGAGGTTTTTATCCATGCTGATAGGAGGTTGGTGACTATTTTAATTGATAATTTATTATCGAATGCCGTTAAATTTTCAAGTAAAAATAAAGAAATTATTATAGAGTTTGGTCAAGAAAAAATTGACAATAAAACCTATTTATTTATTAAAGACAATGGTGTTGGTTTTGATATGAAATATTATAACGATTTATTTGTGCCTTTTAAACGCTTACACAGCGGCTTAGAATATAAAGGCACAGGTGTGGGTTTAACAATAGTAAAACGCATTATAAGTAAACATAATGGCACTATTTTTATAAAAAGTAATTTAAATAAAGGAACAATAGTATATTTTTATTTATAATTTTACATAGCATTTTAAACTAACCATTTAAAAAATAGAAACCATGAGTAACAAAGAAATTTTATTAGTAGAAGACAATCCCGACGATGTTGAATTAATTCTTTTAGCACTCAAAGCTAAGCGCATTGTTAACAAAGTTATAGTGGCTATAATTCATGAAATAGAACAGTCTAAAATACGCCAAGAGTTAAAAGAATCAGAAAACAGATGGAAATAGCCTTAGAAGGTACAACAGATGGTTTGTGGGATATAAACCTTAAGACTAATAAGGTTTTCTATTCTAAAGAATGGAAAGCAATGTTGGGCTATAAAGACCATGAAATTGAAAACAAAGTAGAAGCTTGGAAAAACCTAGTACATCCAGATGATTTAAAGCGTGTAGAAACGCACTCACAAAAACATATTGAGAATAAAATTCCTTCTTTTTATAACGAATACCGTATGCGTTGTAAAGATGGTAGCTATAAATGGATATTAGATCGAGGTAAAATAGTAGAACGTACCTCAGACGGTGAACCTTTGCGGATGATGGGTATACATAGCGATATTAGTGAACGCAAGGACTTAGAAAATACACTTAAACAAATAGAAAAAGTACTGACAAGAAAGTCAGGAAAAAATTACTATGAGATTTTAGCAAAGGAATTAAATAAAATATTAAAAGGCGACATAATTATCATTGCCGAATATAATGCACAAAAAACAGTAGCAAAATCATTAGCCTACCTTAACAATAATAAAATTTTACCTTCAATTTCTTATAATTTAGAAAACACACCATGTGAACTAGTTTCAAAAAATGGCTATTGTGTTTACAATAAAAATGTGGCTCAAATTTTTAAAAACGATGTCTTTTTAAGTGATTTTAAAATAGAATCTTATATAGGAAAAGCTATTTATAATTCAGATAATGAATCTATTGGACAATTGGTAGTAATGTATTGCGATTCTTTAAAATCTAGTGATAGTTTGCAATCTATAATTCAGTTATTTGCTAATAAATTTGGATCAGAAATTGAACGCAATATTTTGCTAAAAGAATTGTATCAAAAACAAGAAGAGCTCCTCGAATCTCAAAGAATAGCAAAGTTAGGATCATATAATTTAAATTTAGTTAATTTAAAACCCACCACATCTCCAACTTTTGATAGTATTACTGGCTTTGGAAGCTTAACTGCTAAAACTTTTAAAGAATGGAGTAGTATTGTTCACCCAGACGATGTGTTAACCAATCAAAAAATGTTAGAACATTGCATTAAGACGGGTGCTGAGTGGGAGCGAGAATACCGCATTATAACAGCCGATACTAATAAAACTAAATGGATTTACGGTAAAGGAGAAGTTGTTTATGATAAAAAGGGAGTTCCTATTAATTTTGTAGGTATAATTCAGGATATAAGCAAACGTAAAAGAGATGAATTAACCAAACAAATTATATACAATATAACTAAAAAAGCTAGTGCCACTCATAACTTGACCGTAATTTCTAATTATATTAAAACAGAATTGGCACAACTAATAGATACTACAAACTTTTTTATTGCATTGTACAACGAAGAGACAGATATGATTAGTACCCCTTTTATGGTTGATGAACAAGATGATGGTAGCGATTTTCCTAAAGGCAAAACATTAACAGGTTATTTAATAGATACTAAAAAACCCATATTGGCCAATCATAACGATTTACTAAAATTAAAAAAGGAAAAAAAGATTGCTGTTTTAGGTCCTTTGAGTAAATGCTGGTTAGGAGTGCCTTTAATTATTCAAAATAAAGCTATTGGTGCTATTGTCGTTCAGAGTTATAAAGATAAAAATGCATTTTCTAAAGAAGATGTAGGTTTATTAGAATTGATGGCTGCTAACATAGGCCAGGTTATTAAACAGTCTCAAGATTATGAACAAATAAGATTATTGAGTCATGCCCTAACCCAAAGCCCAGAAGCCGTTGTAGTAACCAACATCAATGGCTGTATTGAATATGTAAATCCTGCTTTTACAGCACTAAGCGGTTACAGTAGAAAGGAAGTAATAGGGCTCAATCCTCGTTTTTTAAAAACGGAACATCAGAAAAAGGATTTTTACAAAAATTTATGGCATACCATTTTGAATGGTAAAGTTTGGAATGGAGAGTTTATAAATAAGCGTAAAGATGGATTATTGTATATCGTTAATGCCAATATTTCGGGTGTTAAAAACAAAGAAGGCAATATCACTCATTTTGTAGCAGTAGAAGAAGATATTACAGAAAAGCGTAAGCTAGAACACGACTTTCTAAGTGCATTTATAAATGCACAAGAAATAGAAAAACAAAGTTTTGGAGAAGATTTACACGATGGTGTCAGTCAGATATTATCCGCACAGACAATGTTTATAGATGTCTTAAAAAAATTGACAAAAGACTATACTGGAAAAATTCCTGAATATCTAGATAATGTTAAAGAACTCAATACAAAGGCCATTAATGAAACACGCTCTATTGCTCATGGACTTATGTCTAAACAATTAAAAGAAAATGGCCTAATTAACGCTATTGCTCAAATATGTAAAGATTACAATACTTCTAAAGATATCAAATTTTCATTTACTTGTAACGGTATTTTAGAAGAAGAAATTAAAAAAGAAATTAAATCAAATATTTTTCGTATTGTTCAAGAGGTCACTACAAATACAGTAAGGCATTCTCTAGCCACAAAAGCCCAAATAAATATGAATAAAACAGCTAAAAACGAATTAAAAGTTGTTTTAAAAGATAATGGTGTAGGTATAGATTTTGAGCGTAACAAAGCTAATCATAAAGGCACTGGCTTAGAGAATATAAAACGCCGTATAGCACTTTTAAGCGGAAGTGTTATCCTTAAGTCTGAAATTGGCAAAGGTACCCAATACGTCTTATTAGTTCCTTTAGAGAATCCTATTTAAATCTTCAATGTAAAATAAGGTATAATAATATCGAAACCATTTGATAAATATACTTTATAAAATAGCATAAATCATTCTAAATAAATTATTTATACTATGTAACATTTGTTACTTTAAAAGAATTAGTATATGTTTGTCAGACTAACTAAAAAATTAGATCATGAAAACAAGCAAAAAATTAATAGCTTTTGCAGCTATTATTACACTATTATTTAGTATCAACTCTTACAGCCAACCTAAAACGCATTACATAACCCTTAACGTAGACACTTCTAAAATATCTAGTAAAAATGAAAATTCAGTTTCTAACTTTGGACAAACAAATGGTGCATCTAATGTAGAATATACCATATATGTAAACGTAGGAGATGTTATTGTCTGGAAAGGTATTTCAATAGTTTCTAAAGACGATACGGTTATTATTACGGCTATTAATTACAAAGGTCAAAAGAATATTTTTGGTCAAAACAGGCTAGGGAGGGATAGTAAAAACCCAAGACAGGTAAGAGGAACCGTAGTTACTGGTAAAAAAGGTGACGTTATAAAATATACCATAGATTTCAAGGTACTTAATAAAGGCAAAAAACGTGGAGGTACCTATCATATTGATCCTAAAATTCAAGTTAAAGGATAGTTGAACTTGTGATAAGGAAAATTCCTATATTAAAATTTATTTCAAAAAAAGCCTACTTCTTATTAGGCTTTTTTTGTTTTATAAATAGCTATATATTTAGTCAAGATCAACAAATAAGCGATAGTTTAGAAATTATTTATAAGAAAAATGAGTTTGATAACGCAGAAGAATTAAAGCTTTTAAAAGCACTTTCTGAAGAGGAAACCGATACAGATAAAAAGCTATCTTACAGCTTAAAATTAATAGCAATTGCCAAAAAAGTAGATTCAGTTAATTATCTGTTTTCAGGCTATTTGCAAAAGGGGAATGCCTTGCGTTTAAAAAGTGATCTTTCAAAAGCTATTGCAAGCTATTTTGAAGCCGCAAAAATTGCAGATCTCAATAAATTAAAAGATAAACAAGGGAGTATTAATATTGCTATTGCCGATGTTTATTCCATTATGGACAATCATAATAATGCTGTTTTATATTATAAAAAGGCACTTTTAATTTTAGACGAAAAAAAGGATGGATTTACTTTGGCAGCAGCCCAATTAAACCTTGGAGATGAATATTTTAAACAAAACAAATTAGATTCTTCACAATACTATTACGATAAATCAGGTAAGATATTTCGGGCGCTAAAATCAGATATAGGTATAGCTTATAATATTGGAAACGTAGGTTTAGTCTTAGCCAAAAAAGGAAAAAACAGCGAAGCTGAAAATAAATTAAATGAGGCTATTAAAATGCTAACGAAAATTGGCGACTATAGCCCTATTTGTGAATATTTGGTATCTATGTCTGATATTTATGCAGAAAGGGGAGATGGTAAAAATGCTTTGATGTATGCTTTAAGAAGTCTTAATTTGGCAAAAAAATACAGTTTTAAAGACCAAATTAGTGAAGCCTATTTAAAGCTTTCCGCACTTTACGAAACTGTAGGAAACAGCTCAAAATCATTAGAATTTTATAAAAAACACATCGTTTTTAAAGACAGTGTTAATAGTATAAAAGCTGTTCAGGAAATGGCCAATATTAGAACTAAATATGAGGTTTCGCAAAAACAAATAGAAGTAAATCTATTGAATCAGCAAAAAAAGACCCAGAAAATTATTGCCTTTGCTACAGGTATTGCACTTTTGTTAATTGTTATTTTAGCTGTCGGATTGTATAAACGAACTAAATTTATGCAAAAAGCCAATAAAATTATTGAAAATGAAAAAAACCGCTCAGACGATTTACTGCGTAATATTTTGCCAGAAGAAATTGCTTTAGAATTAAAAAATAAGGGGGGTGTAAAGGCTAAGAAATTCGAATCGGTATCCGTTTTATTTACAGATTTTAAAGGCTTTACAAAAAGTTCTGAGAATTTGACACCCGAAAAATTGGTTGAAAGTGTCGATTT
>CAZGZH010000096.1:0-6170 GCA_964529645.1 uncultured Flavobacteriaceae bacterium | reverse complement strand
GATATTCGTCTATGGCCATTTTTTAGTGTTCAGTGTTCAGTTGCAGTATGCAGTAAAGTCAGGGCTTCACTTACTAGAGTCAGGGCTTCACTTTAAGTGAAACCCTGACTAAGATTAAATCATCAAATCGCATAAATCGCGTAAAGCTTCTACAATGTCCAAATCGTCTGTTAAAGGCTCTACTATGGCTACATGAACCGAGAGTCTTTTGGGTAAGCCACTTACTATGAGTTTGGCGGCATCAACCAGTAATCGGGTAGAGGCCGTTTCTGTAAGTCCCAACTCTGTTAAATTCCTTATTTTATTACCAATATTAACGAGCTTTTTGGCAGTTGCTTTATCGATATTTGTTTCGTTTACCAATATTTCTGTTTCAATTTTCTCGTCGGGATACCCAAACGAGAGGGCTACAAAACGCTGTTTGGTAGAGGGTTTTAACTCTTTAAATCCTTTTTGATAACCGGGGTTAAAAGAAGCTACCAACATAAAATCTGTGTGTGCTTTTACGGTTTCGCCCAATTTATCTATGTACAATTCGCGCCGATGATCTGTTAAAGAGTGAATGGCTACAATAACATCGGGGCGGGCTTCGGCAATTTCGTCAAGATATATTATTGCGCCTTCTTTAACAGCTTTTGTCAGGGGGCCGTCAATCCAAACGGCTTCGGTACCTCTAATAATATAACGTCCTATTAAATCTGTGGCAGATGTTTCTTCGTGACAAGCAATGGTTATCAATTTTTTACCGAGTTTATGTGCCATAAATTCAATAAATCGCGATTTGCCTGTGCCCGTTGGCCCTTTTAATAGAAAGGGAATTTTGTTTTTAAAAGTGTGTTCAAAAACGTCAATTTCTTTGTCTATTTTATGATAATAAGGAGTTGGATTCATAATTTAAATTGTTTATAAAAAATGCCGATGTTAAAATGTGTATTTAACAAATGTATGAGTTATTGTTAAGCCTACAAATATTTAACATCGGCAAATTAGTTTTTGATAGTCTCTTATAGCTACTGTCTTATTTTTTAGCAGATGAAAATAATTTAGGTTTAAATGTAAACATTATCCACCCCCAGTTATTATTTTCGTTTTTATTGCCCCCTTTAAGTACTTCCATACTGCTTGTGGCAGACATGTTAGAATAACCAGCTTTAAACATAATATCTTTGGCTATTTTGTATCCTAAAACTAAGTCGATTTCAGTTCCTAAATTGCTGTCCATTTTTGTTGTACCGTTGTAAACATCGGCAGCAGCAGAAAAGAAATGCGGAATTAATTTGGCAGAGAATTTATCCTTTTTGTAAGCTAAAGTTACATTGATATCGCTTAAGCCAACAGAATTAGCATGGTTACCCACGTAAAAATAATCCATCCACCCGTTAAATTTATGGTTGGTGCCAAAAAGGGGCGCGAATGATTTTACATCTGTACTAGAATCGTTCATATCTTTACCCGATAGATAATCAATGGCAAGGCCAAAAGAAAAATTATCTGTGGCTTTATAACCTAAATACGCACCAAAATAACCAGCATTTACATCAGCATTACGCGATTTACCTGATTGGAAATAACCTGCGGCGTTACCATTAATTTTTCCTGATTTAAAGGTGTAGCGACCACCAATAGTTTGCATGTAATCTATAGTTTGATTACTGCTGCCGTCTAAGTATTCAATACCTGTATTAAGAAATAATAAACTCAAAGCGCTTTTTTTAAATTTATTGTGAAACCAAGCATATTGAAAGGCTTTGTAGCCAGCAGCATTGCTGTATAAAGCGTCGGTTAATAGTTGCCCATCTGCATTAACAGCAAAACCAAGGTCTAATTTACTGGTTTTACTAGTTTTAAACTTCACTAAAAAGGCGTCGTGGCTACGTGCTTGTTGTGCCCAGCCTACGTTACCAAAAATACGATGGTCATCGTAAATAATTTCTTGACGTCCGAATTTTAAAGAAACTTTATCAGATAAAATGGCTTCTGCCCAAGCTTGGTGAAAGGAAATTTGAGAATCGCCGCTAGATAAAGTACTTACATCACCCCAAACACGTACGTTTTGAAGTACAAGGCCAAATTTTAATTTATCGTTTTTAAAGTTAAAATTTAAACGCGAACGTTGCGAAATAAAATTGGCGCCATCTACATTTGTGTTAATTAAGGTTTTGTAACCATGTCTGTTTTCAAAGCGAGGCCTTACCTCTGCAGATAAATCTAATTGTTGTGCACTTAAAGAGGTTGCTAGAAGCATTAAAAGAGCTGCTAAATAAACTACTTTTTTCATAATTGTTGAATTTAATTGAATTAATTGTTTTTAAAATTTAAGGTTGTTTTAAAGAAGAAAGAGCGCCCCCAGAGTTGTAAATCTCTAGAGTGCGCTTGTCCTATTTCGTTTACGGTTTCAATGTCTTTTATATTGAGTGCGTTTTTTACACCAAAGGCTATGGTTAAATCAGATTTTTTAAAAGCTTTAGAGAGTGTTGTGTTGAGGTTGTTAAAACTGGCTCTTGTTGTTTTAACGATGTTGTTTGTAGCACTATCAACAAAAAAGCCTTCTCTTTTTCCCGAAAGCTTGTTGTAAATATCAATTGTTAAGTCAATACTTTTTATTTTGTAATTGATGTTGGTAGAAAATTCGGGGGAATATAAAAATTGATGCGTATTATAAGTCTCGTTAAATTTATTATAGCGTCCTGTTAAAGAAAAGCCTGCTTTAACAGAAAGTGACTCGTTGGCGTTGTATGCGAAATCTATTTTACCACCCAAAGATTTAAACTTGTCAATATTTAAGTAATTTCTTTTAAAATTGACCATTTCGCTTAAAGCGATAAGACTAGAAATGTCATTGTAAAAAACAGAGGGCTCAATAGAAATATTTTTTTTATTTTTTAAATCTTTATTAAAAGTGTAGTACAGATTAAAACTGTGCGATTTCTCTACGTTTAAATCTTCATTGCCAGAAATAATATAAGTTAAAGGGCCTGCACTTATATGAAAATCTAGGAATAATTCTTTAATAGAAGGGGCTCTAAAACCACGTGCGTATGAAAACCTTATCTGATTTTGATTGTTAACCTTTAATTTAATATTTAATGCGGGAGAGAATAAACTACCATAACTGCTATTATAAGTATAGCGTGTTGCGGGCTGAATTTCTATGTTATTAGATAATTTGTAGTTGAGACTTCCAAAAAGAGCAAATGTCTCAATAGATTGTTTGTCGTCGAGTATTCTACTTCCGGTAGAGGTTTCTTTATAGTAGTCTGTACCAATTGCATAATTTGTTTTATCAGATAATTGGCTTTTTCCTAACTGAACTTTTAATCCGCCATATTTGTATTTAACAATATTATTAATCTTAACATCTGTTGCAGATAAGGTTTTGCTTTCTGTTGCAGGATCTACATTATAAGCATTGTGATATCTTTGATAATACAAATAAGAAGCTGTGGCATTTATAAATTTATTTTTAAGCACCTTACCTTGAAGGTTTAACGAATTGTCAATACGCCCGGTATAATAATTTATATCTTTTATATTACCTCTCCTGTCGGGTTCTCCTATAGATATAAGTTTTTCGTTTGATAAATTACTGTTAAGGCGTAATGTTAAATTGTCTATTTTTTTGTTGAACATTAAACCACCAAAGTGTTGTTCTCTTTCTTCCCAATTTAAGTTGCGGGGCGACTCATTAGTAGATAAACCATTAAAATGATAATAACCCCCATTTATGCGCAGCGTATTGTTGCCAAATTTATAACCCAATTCGCCATTGAGGTTTACAGCATCTATACTTTCTAAATAGCTAGACATGCTTCCTTTTATATTTTCGTTTTGCTCTTTTTTGGTTATAAGATTAATAATACCGCCCATAGCATCTGTGCCATAAAATACAGAAACAGGTCCCTCAATAACTTCAACCCTTTCAATACTTGAAAGATTAATTTGATTGAGATCTATGACACCGTTTAGACGGCCAATTACAGGCACACCATCAATTAATATTTTAATATTTTCTTTAGAGACACCTTGAATTTCAAGACTTGTTCCAAAAACAGAATTTTGTTCTAAGTCTAAATTGAGTTCTTGTTGTAAGAGTTCTCTTAAATTATTAGCCGCTTTTTTATTTATTATTTTTTGGTTTAAAATTTTGACTTTATAAACAGCGTTTTTTTCAGATTGGGGCATGTATTGTGCCGTGACAATAACCTCGTCTAGTTGTTCTGTTTTGATGGTGTCTTTGATTTGTTTTTGAGCGGATATACTGTTGAAAATAAGCAATAGCATTCCTAAGGATAATAGTAAAGTCCTCATATTTAGTGTATTTAAAACCATTCGGCTGTTTTAAGCAGCCGAATGGAATTTTCAAATTTTTA
This sequence comes from uncultured Flavobacteriaceae bacterium, assembly GCA_964529645.1. Lineage (GTDB taxonomy): Bacteria > Bacteroidota > Bacteroidia > Flavobacteriales > Flavobacteriaceae > CG1-02-35-72. The sequence continues at coordinate 1,800 of CAZGZH010000096.1, read as the reverse complement.
TTTAGTAAATATCGTGTGTAGTATTGTAAACATTAAATTTACCTGTTGGATTTTGTACCCAATCACCTTGAATAATTTGTTTTACTTTAAGCGTTTTGTCGTTATAAATAACAACAGCATTTTTCTTGCCCATAAAGTAAGAAACCCAAACTTCGTCTCCAGCTTTGTTATATTCAAAATGAACAGCACGCCCATCAACGCCTTTAGGTCTTTCTAAAGTTTTTACTAATTTCATAGTGTAGGTGTCAAAAACATCTACAGAAGAATTTAATTTAGGGTCAGGATTTAAAGTTCTGTCAACCCAAAGGTGTTTAGATTTTGGATGTGATTTTACAAATAAAGCACCACCGCCATTACCAGAAGCTTTAAGTTCTTTAACAACTGTCCATTGTCCTTTACCAGGATTTGTTTTGATAAGTGATAATTTATTTTCTCCTAAATGAGATGTAATCCAAAGATTTCCTAATTTGTTTTTGATGTTTGTACCACGACCTGGATGTGGTTTAATACCAGTAGGAATAATTTTAAGCAATTTTTTATTAGGTACATCAATAACAACTATTTTATTACTGGCATTGGCAGCTACTAAGAAATATTTACCAGTTGAATCAAACCCACCATCGTGTAAGAAACGCGCTGTTGGAATTTCGGTAATTTTAGGATTTTTAGGGTCGGTGTAGTCAACTATATCAACCATGCCGCGTTCTTTTACATTGCAAATCCAAACAGGGTCTGTATGTGAAGCTACAATAGAAGCTACGCGGGCTTCTTCAATAAATTCTTTATCGCCATCGCATGCATTACCTGCAGTAGGTGTCACGCTAATTGGTTCTAAAGTTTGTCCGTCCATTATAGCGATATGACTAGGGTTATAACCACCAAACACTAAATATTTGTCTTCGTATCCTTTATATTTAGATAATTCTACAGAACGCGCATCAAAGGCACCTCTAACTTTAGCTACAATTTGTGGTGTTTTAGGATAAGTATCAATCATAGCAATTCTACCATCTCTACCAACAGAATAAATATAACGACCAGAAGCAGACATTCTTAAAATATGGACTGCAAATCCTGTTTTTAATACGGCTAATTTTTCTTTAGTATCACCATCTATAATTGCTACTTTACCAGCATCACGCATAATAACACCAAAGTAGTTATCTATATTTCTGTTGTGTTGTGGTTTTGTAGGTCTATCGGCAACAGGAACTATAAGTTCCCAAGAGTCTTTCATTTCTTTTATGCCAAAAGGTGGTGTAATAGGTGGATCAACTTGCAAGAAACGTGTCATTAACTCAATTTCTTGTTCAGTCAAAATACCTTTCCACTCGGGCATACCAGCAGGCGTACCATTTTCTATAAATACTCTAATTCCAGCAGCACCTAATAGTGTTGTTCCAGGTCTGTTATTGCCTTTTGGTGCTTTTGGTAATAGATGAGGCCCAGTAGCACCTTTACGTGAAGAACCGTGACATCCAGCACATCTATCAAAGAATATTTGACTGCCTTGTGTCATTTCTGAAGCGGTTAAGGTAACGCCATTCATAGTAACGTCTTTAGATTCTTTTTTGACTTCCTTCGTGTCATTTTTGCAACTAAAGGATATTAAAGCGATACCCATTAATAGTGTTAGTAAACTAACTTTTTTCATTTTTTGTTGAATTTATTGATTTATAATTAAGGTTTATTTATTTTTTTGTTTCTAAAGCTTCATCAGAAGGTCTGCCATGTTTAATAAATTCTAAAATAAATATAGCTGAAAATCATATGCAAGGGAAAGAGAAATCACTCCAATAT
>CAZGZH010000095.1:0-6182 GCA_964529645.1 uncultured Flavobacteriaceae bacterium | reverse complement strand
TAATTAAGGCCGCGGCATCCTCTTTCCCTAAAATTTTTAAAATGTTTTGATAATTATAATGGAAATTTTATCTACACAATAGAATTAGAAAATCAAGATGAAACTGCTTTGATGAAGCAAAACTTTGAAGCCTTTCATCGGATTAATAAGTCATTATCGAATACTACCAAAAAGCAAGTTTCTATTTTTAACAATACAGACAGTAGAATATTGTACGTAGGTGTAAAATGTAGTAAGATTAAAGATAGAATTAAACAACATTTGGGTTATGGCCCCTCTAACTCTACGGCATTACATTTGTGTCAATGGGTACCAAAAGATGTGAATCTTAAAATAGAAGTTTATAAAGTTGATTCTTCTAATGAAGAATATTTAAAATTTCTAGAAAAAGGTTTTTGGGATACACTTCAACCTATGTTTGGTAAACGAAAAGAAGTTTAACAATTATTTACCAGTACTACCAAATCCACCTTTACCTCTTTCTGTAGTTTCTAAAACACTCACTTCTTGCCAGATTGCTTGCTCGTGTTTGGCAATTATTAACTGTGCAATGCGTTCACCGTCTTGTATTGTGAATGCGGTATTTGATAAATTGACTAAAATAACACCAATCTCACCACGATAATCGGCGTCTATAGTACCAGGTGTATTTAAAACGGTAACACCATATTTGTATGCCAAACCACTACGAGGTCTTACTTGCGCTTCAAACCCCACAGGTAAAGCGATAAAAAGACCCGTTTTAACGAGTATGCGTTCTAAAGGTTTTAAGATTATAGCCTCCTCAATATTGGCTCTTAAATCCATACCAGCTGAAGCTGCTGTTTCGTATTTTGGTAAAGCGTGTTTTGATTTGTTTATTATTTGAATTGTCATTTTTTGAGAAGTATTTTTAATTCATTTTTTTCGTTTAGTGCAATAAATGCTAAAAACAGCAACACAAATAAGGTTGATATGCTATAATTTTCTTTAAAATATTGGTAGGATATAAATGATAGGATAACAGATATAAAGGTATACATCAAAACCTTTTTTATATTGTATGGGACTTTATAATATCTTTTTCCGTAAAAATAAGAGACTACAGCCATAGAACTGTAGGCAAATAATGTAGCCCATGCCGAAGCCATAAAACCAATTCTAGGTATAAAAACAAGGTTTAAAGCAATTGTAATGAGCGCTCCAGCAATAGAAATATACATACCATAACGGGTTTTGTCGGTTAGTTTATACCAGACAGATAGGTTGTTGTAAATCCCTAAGAACAGATTGGCTAATAAAATTACTGGGACAATAGCTAAGGCTTCGTAATATTCGGGTTTACCCAATAAAATACCTGCAAATAAATTGATATATACAATTACAATAAGCATAAATAGAGCGCCGATAATTGTAAACCATTTCAGTATTTTGGCATAGGTTTCTTTAGCATTTTTTTTATGAGCGTGATTAAAAAAGAAGGGTTCGGCGCCTAATCTAAAAGCCATAATATAAAGCGTCATAAAAACACCTAGCTTATAACAAGCAGCATAAATACCCATTTGTGTTTTCCCCAATATATCGCCCAATAAGAGCTTGTCTAAATTCTCATTTGTGATATAAGCCAAACCGCCTACCATGATAGGCCAACCATAGGTCATCATTTTTTTTAATATTATAGCGTCAAATGACATTTTGAATTTTAAAATGTTTGGTAAAAGCATTATAAAAGTCACAAAACTGGCTATAAGATTGGCAATAAAAATAAATATAACTGTAGGCGTTTCATTGTAAAATGCGGTTAAAAATAAGGGCAGGTTTATATCGTTTTTTAAAGCATACGGAATAAACCACAAAAAGAAAACATTGAAAATAGCATAAATAAAAATATTGACTAATTTGTAAAAAGTGAATTTTAGCGGTTTGTTAGTGACGCGCAAATAAGCATAGGGAATAACCACCAACAAATCTAAAGCGGTTACAAGTGTCAGGATTTTTAAATACAGTGGATTGGCAAATCCTAATAATTCTGAAATTGAATTGTTAAAAGCTAATAAAACAGTTAAAAAAACACCCGTAGAAAACAATAAAGTTATAAAAGCGGTACTTACTATTTTGCCTTTTTCTTTTTCGCGCGAAAAGAATCTAAAAAAGGACGTTTCTAACCCGAAAGTTAAAAAAGCTATAAAATAAGCCGCAAATACAAAATACCACGTATTGTCGGCATAATTAGCAGATTTTAAAGTGCTGGTGTGTAGCTTGGTAAGTAAAATATTAATGGCACGTGGCAATACCGCAGCAATGCCGTAAATAATAGTGTCTTTAAAAAAGTTCTTTAATGTGCTCAATTAATCTAATTGTAGCCACAAATATAAAAAGAAAACCCTCACCAAAATGGTAAGGGTTTGTAATTTGTAAAGTATCTTATTAACTATGCTTCAATAGGAACTATTGAAATATAAGATCTGTTGTCTTTTTTCTTGGTAAATTTAACGATACCATCTACTTTGGCGTGAATGGTATGGTCTTTTCCCATATATACATTTTCGCCTGGATGATGCGTTGTACCTCTTTGACGGATAATTATGTTACCAGCTATTGCGCCTTGTCCACCAAAAATTTTTACACCGAGTCTTTTAGATTCCGATTCTCTACCGTTGTTAGAACTACCTGCACCTTTCTTATGAGCCATGATATTTTATTTTAGGTTAACTATTTTTTTGTTGTATCTTTTTTAGGAGCCGCTTTTTTAGCAGGTGCTTTTTTTACAGCTGGTTTTTTAGCTGCGGTAGCGGTTGCTTTTTTAGCAGGAGCCTTTTTTACAGGAGCTGCTTTTTTAGGAGCAGTTTCTTCTTTTACAGTGGCTTTTTTAGCAGCAGGTTTTTTAGTAGCTGCTTTTTTTGTGCCAATGCTTTCAATTTGTATCTCGGTTAAATACTGACGGTGTCCGTTTTTAACTTGATACCCTTTTCTTCGTTTTTTCTTAAAAACGATAACTTTGTCACCTTTTAAATGACTTAAGATTTTGGCTTCTACAGAAGCATCTTTTATAGCTGGGGCGCCAATAGTTACTTTGCCATCGTCTATTAAAAGCACATTGTTAAAACTAACTTTAGCACCTTCTTTTTCTTGTAAACGATGTACAAATACCTTTTGGTCTTTTTTAACTTTAAACTGTTGCCCTGCTATCTCTACAATTGCATACATAAGTATTTGTTATTTTCTTTAATTAAATTAAGCTTAAATAAGCGGGTGCAAATATACGTTTAATTTATAAAATACCAAATAGAATTATAACGGTTTTTTCCTGTAAAATACTAAGGGGAAATACTTGTTATTTTAACTTTATTTTATACTTTCAATAAAGTTAATTTCGTAGTTTTGGGTTACTTAAAATTAAACTTATAATTTATGAAATTAAAATTTTTTACGATCACTTGTTTTCTAGCTCTGGCAACTACAGCCATAGCCCAGAAAGTTAAATTTGAAGAGTACGATTTAGATAATGGTTTACACGTTATTTTACATCAAGACAACACAGCGCCAGTAGTTACAACCTCTGTTATGTACCACGTAGGCGCTAAAAATGAAGCGAAAAACCGCACGGGATTTGCTCATTTTTTTGAACATCTTTTATTCGAAGGAACTAAAAACATTAAAAGAGGCGAGTGGTCTAAAATTGTAGCCGCCAATGGTGGTTACGACAATGCCAATACTACAGATGATCGCACCTATTATTTTGAGACATTTCCGTCAAATAATGTCGAATTGGGTTTGTGGATGGAATCAGAGCGCATGCTCCATCCCATAATTAACAAAATAGGCGTTGATACACAAAACGAAGTTGTAAAAGAGGAAAAACGTTTACGTGTAGATAACAGTCCTTACGGTCATTTTTTAGAACAAGTTAAACTTAAGTTATTTACAAAGCATCCTTATCATCATACAACAATTGGTAAAATGAAAGATTTAGACGATGCCACTTTAGACGAATTTTTAGCTTTTAATCACAAGTTTTATGTGCCTAATAATGCGACACTGGTTGTAGCAGGCGATATAGATGTTGCCAAGACAAAAGCCATGATAACTAAATATTTTAGTACCATCCCAAAAGGAAAAGCCGTCACTTATACTAAAATTGAAGAAACACCCATAACATCTGAATTAAAAGGAGAGTACCACGATCCTAATATTCAAATTCCAGCCTTAATGGCAGCCTACCGCACACCCTCTATGAAAGAACATGAGGCTTATGTATTAGATATGGTTTCTACACTTTTAAGTGATGGGAAAAGCTCACGTATGTACAAACAAATGGTTGATGTTGATAAAAAAGCATTGGCAGTTGGCGCTATAAATTTGAGTCAAGAAGATTATGGCATGTACATTGTTTATGCTTTACCTCTAGGGAAAGTAAATCTAGATGAAGTTTTAGCAGATATGGAAACGCAAATTAATAAGGTTCAAACCGAATTGATATCAGAAAAAGAGTACCAAAAATTACAAAACAAATTCGAGAATCAATTTGTTAATTCAAATGCCAGTATTCAAGGAATAGCCAATTCTTTAGCCCGTTACCATATGCTTTACGGCAATACCAACTTAATTAATGATGAAATTAAAATTTACCGTTCAATTACACGCGAAGAGATTAGAGATGTTGCTAAAAAGTACCTCAATAAAAACCAACGTTTGGTTTTAAAATATTTACCTAAAGCTAAAACGGAAACAAAAAAATAGAATATATGAAAACTAAAATATTTACATTAGTAATAAGCCTATTGTTTGCATTAAACATGTCGGCACAATTAGACAGAAGTGTTAGACCAAAACCAGGGCCAGCTCCTAAAATAAATTTAGGAACACCTGCCATGTTTACGCTTAAAAATGGCTTAAAAGTATTGGTGGTAGAAAATCACAAATTACCTCGTGTTTCTGCTACTTTAACTATAGATAACAGTCCTGTTATTTTTGGCGATAAAAAAGGAGAAGACGATTTATTAGGTGCTTTAATGGGTAATGGTACAACCAATATCTCTAAAGATAAATTTAATGAAGAAGTCGATTATTTAGGCGCACGCCTTAATTTTTGGGATACGGGTGCTAGTGCCAGTTCTCTCACTAAGTATTTTGAAAGAATTATAAGCCTTATGGCAGATGGTGTTAAAAACCCTTTGTTTACGCAAGAAGAATTTGATAAAGAGAAAACCAAATTATTAGAAGGCTTAAAGAATCAAGAGACAGATGTTAAAACTATTGCCAGACGTATCCAAAACATTGTAGCTTATGGCAAAGGACATCCTTATGGCGAATTCACATCAGAAAGTACAGTTAATAAAGTCACTTTAGCTGATGTTGTTAATTACTACAAAACCAATTACAGACCCAATAATGCCTACCTTGTTGTAGTAGGTGATATTACTGTTAAGGCCGCCAAAAAAATGATAAAAAAACAGTTTAAAAACTGGAAGGCAGGTACAATTGCAAAAACAGATTTACCGGTATTGAAAAAACGCGCTAAAACAACTGTTTATTTTGTAGATATGCCCAATGCTGTTCAGTCTGAAGTGGCTGTAATAGATATGTCTAACCTTAAAAAAACAAACTCAGATTATTTTGATGTGCTTTTAGCAAACAAAATTTTAGGGGGCGGTGCCACGGCGCGTTTGTTTATGAACTTAAGAGAAGATAAAGCTTTTACTTATGGGGCCTACTCACGTTTACAACTCAGAAAATACGGGCCAAGTCGTTTTAGTGCTACAGCAAGCGTACGTAACGCCGTTACAGATAGTGCTGTAGTTGAATTTATGAAAGAAATTAAAAAAATTCGTTCAGAAAAAGTCAGTGTAAAAGAATTAAAAGATGCCAAAGCTAATTATGTAGGTAGTTTTGTAATGGCTCTAGAAAGACCTGCAACAATAGCCCAATATGCTTTAGCTATTCAACGTGATAATTTACCAGCCGATTTTTATACAACTTATCTTCAAAAATTAAATGCCGTTACAGTTGAAGGCGTTCAATTAGCGTCAAATAAATATATAGCTTTTAACAAAGAAGCCATTGTAATTGTAGGAAAAGCAGGCGAAGTATTACCGAGCTTAGAAAAATTGCCTTATCCTATTGTATATCTTGATAAATATGGCAACAAGACTAAAAAACCTGTTTTTAATATTCCAATACCTAAAGGCGTTACCGCTACAACC
>CAZGZH010000094.1:0-6186 GCA_964529645.1 uncultured Flavobacteriaceae bacterium | reverse complement strand
TTGTATGAATTGGGTTAAAATGTTCTGAATAAACAATATATTTCTGTAACCACAACGGTTTTTGGTCTTTATCAACGCACGGATGTTTATAGCAAGGGTTTAGGGGATGTTTTGATGGTTGACGGACTTAAAAAAAAAACTTTAAAATACGACATACAAAAACGTGATTTAACCAAGATAGACAAAGTTTATCCCTATGGCGATTTACCTCAAAAAGACACTGTTTTTGCTGAAGTCAATTACGAACTTGTAAAAAAAGCGGTGGCTGATGCTTTTGATAAATCTGGTGAAAATGTTAAAAAGACACGTTCGGTTTTGGTCTTGTATAAAGACCATATTATAGCCGAAAAATACGCCGAAGGATTTGATGTAAACACCCCTATGTTAGGGTGGTCTATGACCAAGAGTATTACAGCTACAATGTATGGTATCCTGCAAAAGCAAGGTAAAATTAATATCAATCAATCGCATTTATTTAAAGAATGGGAAAATAATGACCGTGCCAATATTACTATAAACGATTTGCTACATATGAATAGTGGTTTAGAGTGGGATGAAGATTACGATAATTTGTCGGGCGTTACCCGTATGTTGTTTATGGATAAAGATATGAGTTTAAGACAGCGCCAAAAACCTGCCAAATTCACGCCAAATACACATTGGTATTATTCGTCTGGTACCACCAATTTACTTTCGGGTTGGTTGCGCACACAGTTTAAAACACACCAAGACTATCTCGATTTTTGGTACAGTGCCCTACTCGATAAAATAGGTATGCACAGTGCCTTAATTGAAACCGATTTGGCTGGCAATTATGTGGGCTCTTCCTACGGTTGGGCCACTACCCGCGATTGGGCAAAATTCGGCACCCTTAATTTGCATTACGGCAACTGGGACGGTCAGCAAATTGTAGATACCACTTGGGTAAATTATATTAAGACACCTACCAAAACTTCTAACGGGCGTTATGGCGCACATTTTTGGCTCAATGCCGGCGGTATTTACCCCGATGTACCCAAAGATTTATTCAGTTGTAATGGCTTTCAAGGTCAAATGGTTTTTATGATTCCGTCAAAAAATCTGGTAGTGGTAAGAACTGGTCTTACCGAAGACCCTGACTTTGATTTTAACGCCTTTTTAAAAGGAATTTTGGCAGGGGTGAAGGAGTAAATTAGAGGGGTAAATAAGTCAGACATAATTTATTTGATAAAATAATTTGATTTTCTTATCAAAGAAGCATATCTTTGTAAAAGAAGTTAGATAATTTATACATAAAGAGTGTAAAATGTTAAAGAAATTACCATTTGAACAGGATATTGAGACCAAGAAAGTTTTAAAAAAACTTGCCACAGCTCATAGAGCATTGGCTGAATTAAAAGGAGTTGTAGCAACAATTCCCAATGAGAATATTTTGATTAACTCGTTAGGGTTTCAAGAAGCAAAGGATAGTTCGGCGGTAGAAAACATTATTACAACACACGACGATGTGTATAAAGCAGCATTAAATCTTGGCGGGTTTAAGTCATTGAATGCAAAAGAAGTTCAAAATTATATCGCCGCTTTAAAAAAAGGATTTTCTTTAATTTTAAAAAATAAAATCCTAATAAATAGAGATATAATTGCTATACAATCTGAATTAGAAAAAAATAATGCTGGTTTTAGAAAATTAACGGGAACAGCTTTAAAAAACGCTACCACAGGAGAAACGGTTTACACGCCACCACAGGAGTACTCGGTAATAGTGGATTTAATGGCAAATCTTGAACAGTTTATAAATGATGACTCAATGTCTGAATTTGATCCACTGGTAAAAATGGCAATTATTCACTATCAATTTGAAAGTATTCATCCATTTTATGACGGAAATGGACGGACAGGAAGGATTATTAACGTGCTGTATCTTGTTATGAAAGATTTATTAAATCTTCCAGTGTTATATTTAAGTCGCTATATCATTTTGAATAAGAGTATGTATTATAAATTGTTACAAGAAATTAGGGAAACCGATAATTGGGAAAATTGGATGCTGTATATGCTTGATGCTGTTGAGCAAATCTCGAAAGAGACCATTATTTTGATTGGAAAAATAAGAGAACTGATTTTTGAATATAAAAAGATACTTCGCAAAGATTATAAATTTTATAGTCAAGATTTGTTAAACAATTTATTTAAACACCCCTACACAAAAATAGAATTTATAGAAAGAGATTTAAGCGTTACAAGAATAACTGCTGCAAAATATTTAAATAAGTTAGCAAAAGACGGATTATTAAAAAAGCAAAAATTAGGAACCGGAAATTATTATATAAATGAAAAATTGATGAATTTATTGACAATGAATTAGTAACTATTTTGGATGACTCCGAAAGATGTTATTCATATATCCAAAACGATTAGATGCCTTTTCAAAAAGAAATAAAAAAGCTTAAAACACTTCAAATTCCAGAAAAATTGACACACTCGATAATTTATCACGACGCAAAAACCCGAATTGTTTGCGGGTAAAGTCCAATCCGATAAGGAACGAATTGCGGTAATCGTCATTAAAAATTTGGAAGCCCATACCGGCTTTATAAAAGCCGCCTCTTTCAAAATTGTCATTTAACTTTAACAGCCGCCCATAACCACCACGGATAAAAAAATTATCTTCATATTCAAACAACACATAACGCAAACTGACGTAAGCGGGTAAAAAATTGAGGTTTTGTTTAAGATGGCCTTCGTACTCCACATTGAGTCCGGCACTAAAACGATTGTCAATTTGTAAGCCAAAAGTGTTGTTAAAAAAGAAGGCATTTAGAATTATTAAACCTTCACTATCGGGGTCGCCAAGTTCAAAATCTTCATTGGTTGTTAAAGTGCCTGCTACTGAAATTTTATAGAAAAGGCCTTTGGTTTTATCGTCGTCTTGCGAAAAAGTTTTTAAAAATAGCAGTAAAAAGAGTAGTGTTATGCGATATGTCATACGGTTTTAAATTGTTGACAGAAACTTTACAACAACTATACCAAAGAAAAAATTATATTGTTTTTCCTGTGAGCCTACCTGTTGGCAGTCAGGGACGAGAATCTATTTTATGCAAAATTAGAAGTTAGGTTTATAATTAAGAGACTACCACATCCCGATCTTATCGGGATTCGCAGAGACTTATGTGATTCTCTCTTTCGGGGAGATTAAAAGGGGAGGGCTATAAATCAAATCCCAAATTAACCCCCAATTTTAAAGCGATGAGTTTGGTAATGCGGTTTTTTAAAGCGGGAATTTTTATTTTATCCAACACATCGTTACTAAAGGCATAAAGCAATAAGGCTGTGGCTTCATCTTTAGGAATACCGCGCGAACGCAAATAAAACAAGGCGTCGTCATCTAACTGTCCAATAGTACAGCCGTGGGAACATTTGACATCATCGGCAAAAATTTCAAGTTGCGGTTTGGCATTAATAGTGGCTCCATCGTGCAGCAAAATATTGTTGTTTTGTTGGAATGCATTGGTTTTTTGAGCGTCCTTATGCACCAAAACCTTGCCGTTAAAAACGCCCGTGGCCTTATCGGCATAAATACCTTTATAGTTTTGATGGCTTTCGCAATTGGGTGTTTTGTGATTGACCAAAGTATTGTGGTCTACGTGTTGCTTATCGCCAATAATGGTCACCCCATTGAGGTTAGAAGTAATATGTGTACCGTTATGATAGAATTTCAAATTGTTACGCGTGAGTTTGCTGCCAAACGAAAAAGTGTTGACTGAAGCAATGCTGTTTTGCTTTTGTGCTACATAAGTACTGTCTATTAAAGAAGCCGATTGTTTGTCATTCTGAATTTTATAATAATCGACAATGGCGCGTTTTTGAACAAATATTTCGCTAACCGCATTGGTAAGGGTTGCATTTTCTGACAAACTTTGATGACGTTCAATAATTTGCACATGAGCATTTTCGCCTACAACAATTAAATTGCGTGGTTGTAAAAGGACGTCTTTAGCATTACCAGTGCTAAAATGCATAATCTGGATAGGTTTGGGTAAAACTGTGTTTTTAGGAATGTTGATATAAGCCCCCTCATTGGTAAAAGCCGTGTTAAGCGCTGTTAAATTGTCGTTTGTGTCAGCAATGGTATTGAAATAATGATCGACAACCATTTTGTATTTGGGTTTTTTAATAGCCGATGATAAGAGACAAATATCGCACCCTTCGTGTGTAGTTTCAGATAAAAATGAACTGTAAACACCATCTACAAATACCACCTTGTAACTGTCTATTTCGTGGATAAAAAAGCGCTTAACATCTTTGAGTTCGATGTTGTTTTCCATTTCGGGAAATAGGTTGTAATCGGCATTTAAAATAGGTTTTAACGAGGTGTATTTCCAATCTTCGTCTTTTTTAGTTGGGAAACCAACTTTTTCAAATCGGTTAAAAGCGTCGGTGCGCTCTTGATGTACTTTCGAGTCTAAATCGGCTAAGCCAGTATTTTCGAAAGCTAAAAAAGAGCCGATTAATTTATCTTTTAATTCCATTTTACTAATTCTTTTATTTCAATTGTCCCCTTGAGGGGACTTTAGGGGTGCTTTTCAAAACTCAAAATCCAAAACTTAAAACTTAAAATAAGTAGCTGTGCTACTTATTTAAGCCAATCATATCCTTTTTCTTCCAATTCAAAGGCCAGTTCTTTACCGCCCGATTTTACAATTTTGCCATTGTATAATACGTGAACAAAATCGGGGACTATATAATCCAGCAATCGTTGGTAATGTGTGATAACAACTACCGCATTGGCGTCACTTTTTAGTTTATTTACACCGTTAGCAACAATTTTAAGTGCATCTATATCAAGTCCTGAATCGGTTTCATCTAAAATAGCCAATTTGGGTTCAAGCATAGCCATCTGAAAAATTTCGTTACGTTTTTTTTCGCCTCCGGAAAAGCCTTCGTTTAGCGAACGCGATAGAAACTTGCGGTCAATATCCAGCAAATGGGCGGTATCACGAATCTTTTTAAGCATTTCGTTGGCCGGTAAATCTTCTAAGCCCATGGCTTTTCGTTTAGCATTGATGGCTGTTTTAATGAAGTTTGTAGTAGTAACACCCGGAATTTCAACAGGGTATTGAAACGACATAAAAATGCCTTTATGAGCGCGTTCTTCGGGGGCAAAATCCAACAAGCTTTCATTGTTTAAAATGACATCACCTTGTGTAACGACGTAAGTTTCATTGCCAGCAATAACAGAAGATAAAGTACTTTTACCCGAGCCGTTGGGCCCCATTATAGCATGGACTTCACCTGGTTTTATATCTAAATTAATACCTTTTAATATTTCTTTATCGTTTACGCTGGCGTGCAGGTTTTCAATCTTTAACATTTCAATTTTATTTTATATAATATAATAACTTTTAACTAACAACTTAAAACTAATAACTCAAAACTTACAATTGTTACCCAACAGAGCCTTCTAAACTAATTTCTAACAATTTTTGGGCTTCTACAGCAAATTCCATCGGTAATTTGTTAAGCACATCTTTACTAAATCCGTTTACTATTAAGGCGATGGCCTTTTCGGTATCAATGCCCCGTTGGTTACAGTAAAACAACTGGTCTTCGCCAATTTTACTGGTAGTGGCTTCGTGTTCTATTTGCGCACTTTTACTTTTGTTTTCTATGTACGGAAAAGTATGGGCGCCACATAAATTGCCCATTAAAAGGGAATCGCATTGCGAAAAATTGCGTGCATTTTCGGCACGCGCATTCACACGTACCAACCCGCGATATGAGTTTTGTGATTTTCCGGCTGAAATACCTTTTGAGATTATGGTACTTCGGGTATTTTTACCCAAATGAATCATTTTGGTACCAGTATCAGCTTGTTGATAGTTGTTGGTAACGGCGATAGAATAGAATTCGCCTACCGAATTGTCGCCTTTTAAAATACAACTGGGGTATTTCCACGTAATGGCAGAGCCTGTTTCTACTTGTGTCCAAGAAACTTTAGCATTGGTTTCGCAAATAGCGCGTTTGGTCACAAAATTAAATACACCGCCCTTACCGTCCTTACCACCCGGAAACCAGTTTTGAACAGTTGAGTATTTTATTTCGGCATCTTTTAAAATAATGAGTTCAACCACAGCGGCGTGCAACTGATTTTCGTCGCGTTGCGGTGCTGTACAGCCTTCAAGATAACTTACATAACTCTCTTCATCG
>CAZGZH010000093.1:0-6200 GCA_964529645.1 uncultured Flavobacteriaceae bacterium | reverse complement strand
CGTCTCGTTTTGCAAGACATTTAAACGCGCTTTAAAAGCGGGTATCTTTAAAGAGGCTATTTTTAAAGAATCCTTTAATTGTAAAGCTAACGCATTTAGTTCTTGTGCATTGCTAAAAGCTTCACTTTGGGTGGTTTTTAAAAATTGATTAAACTGCTCTTTGAAGTTTTGATAATCTTGCCATTTGGCGTAGTTTTTTGCAGCTTCTTTGTTCAATTTTAAAGGCTCTTTTAAGATTATAACAGGTTCTTGAACAATTTTATCCTTTTTGGCCTTAGATTTTTGAGTAGGGGTTGAACAAGATAAAACACCAAAAAATACTGAAAATAAAAGGATTGATTTAAAAGTCATATTAAAAAGGCGTATGAGTTATGTGGTAAACTAATACACAAATATACTATTAAAATATGTAAAAAAAGCTATGTTAAATTGGTAATAATTGAATACAAATAGCCTTTATTTAGTATATTTGTAAACTTTAAAATAAAGTTACATTTACAGATGAAACACCGTATTTTAATTATAGGTGCCTGTGGTCAAATAGGTACAGAGCTCACCCTAAAACTACGTCGAGAATACGGCAAAGAAAATGTTATTGCCTCAGATTTAAAAGAAGGTTCAAAAGAACTTATAGCATCGGGTGTATTTTTAACGCTTGATGCCACAGATAAAGAAAGTATTGCCCAAGTTTTAACTACTTATAAGATTACTCAAGTGTATATGATGGCGGCTATGTTGTCGGCTACAGCCGAAAAAATCCCGCTAAAAGCATGGCATTTAAATATGACGGCGCTGCTAACTATTCTCGAATTGGCAAAAGAAGGTCTTTATAAGCAATTATTTTGGCCAAGCTCAATTGGGGCTTTCGGGCCAACTTCTCCTAAAGAGAGCACACCGCAAACCACTATAATGTTACCTACAACAGTTTATGGAATCAGTAAATATGCTGGCGAAATGTGGTGTTTGTATTATGCTACACATTATGGTGTAGATGTTCGTACAGTACGTTATCCGGGTATTGTTAGTTATAAAACAAAGCCAGGAGGTGGCACAACAGATTATGCCATAGAAATTTATTTCGAGGCGCTTAAAAAAGGGCAGTACACCAGTTTTTTATCAGAAGATACTACCTTACCTATGATGTATATGGACGATGCTATTAGAGCGACTTATAGTTTGATGGCACATCCTAAATTAGAATCTTATAAAGCTTATAATATTTCGGGTGTTAATTTTAGTCCCAAAGAAATTGCAGAAGCCATTAAAAAACAATTACCTGATTTTAAAATAACTTACAAACCCGATTTTAGACAGGCTATTGCCGATAGTTGGCCTAAAAGTATTGATGATTCTGAAGCTAAAACCGATTGGCATTGGCAACCAGAATTTGATTTAGAACGTATGACCGAAGTTATGTTGGCACATTGCGTTGAAGTTTAGAATGAAAATGTCATTCCGACAGAGGAATGAAATGACGACGAGTCCGCCTGCCTCGGGCAGGGAATCCCTTATAAATCAATAAATACAGTAGAAAGTAGTGTTTAAAGACTTTCTATAAATGCGTCAATTGTCATAGCATCACTAACTTTAAAATTGCCAATTTCTGTACGACGCAAGGCCGATAAATGGGCGCCCGATTTTAAAGTTAATCCAAAATCGTAAGCTAAAGAGCGGATGTAAGTCCCTTTACTACAAGTTACTAAGAAATCCACTTTAGGGAAATCTATTTTGGTAATTTCAAATCTTTTTATCTCAACTTGTCTTGTAGGAATTTCAACTGTTTCACCGGCACGCGCTACGTCATAAAGCCTCCTGCCATCTTTCCAGATAGCCGAAAATAAGGGCGGCTTTTGATTGATAATACCTGTAAATTGTTTTGTGGTTTCTTGAATAAGTTCAGACGTAATATGTGCTGTTGGAAAAGTCTTATTAATTTCGGTTTCCAAATCGTACGATGGGGTAGTAGCTCCCAGAGTAAAAGTGCCTGTATAGGTTTTTTCTTGCGCCTGAAAAGTGTTGATTTGTTTGGTCAATTTACCTACACAAATAATGAGTAAACCCGTAGCCAAAGGGTCTAAAGTCCCCGCATGACCGACCTTTATTTTTTTAATATCAAAGCGCTTACGGATAACTCCACGTAGTTTGTTAACCACTTGAAACGACGTCCACGTCAAAGGCTTATCTATAAGCAGTAATTGCCCGTTTTTAAAATCATCTGTGGTAAGCATTACAAAGTACTTAAAGGATAAAAGTAATTTAAAACAAGTAAAAAGAGGCCTACTGCTATGCGGTAATACCCAAATATTTTAAAACCATTTTTTGAAAGGAAATCTATAAATGTTTTTATAGCGAATAGTGCCACAATAAAGGCCACTACATTTCCTAAAATAAGCAGGTTTATTTGTTTAGATGACAGTTCAAGTCCATCTTGATAATAATCGAATAATTTTTTTGCAGTCGCCCCAAACATAGTAGGTACGGCGAGGAAAAATGAAAATTCGGCTGCTGTTTTTCGGTTTATTTTCTGACTCATCCCTCCTACAATAGTGGCGCCACTTCTTGAGACACCCGGTATCATAGCGATGGTTTGGAAAAACCCGATTTTAAGAGCAGTGAGGTAAGAAATCTTATCGTTATTTGGAGCTGTTTCAGCGCTTTTAAACCAGGTATCCACTTTAAGTAAGATAAAACCACCAATGACTAACGAAATAGCGACAGTAACAGGACTTTCTAATAATTCGTCTATTACATCGTTTAACAATAAACCCAAAACAACAGCGGGTAAAAAAGCGACAAATAGTTTAAAGTAAAAATCCCAAGTTTGAAAGAATCGTTTAAAATATAAAACCACTACCGATAGGATAGCCCCCAACTGAATAACGATGGTAAAAAGTTTTGTAAAATCGTCACTGGCTATGCCCATCAAAGAAGAGGTTATAATCATATGACCAGTAGATGACACGGGAAGGTACTCTGTAACACCCTCAATTATAGCTAAAATTAAAGCTTGTAGATAAGTCATGTGTTTTTAAAAATATATTATTTTTTCTTGGGATTGGCTAAAATAGCATAAACCTGTAATCCAAGACCAATTAAAACCAAAGTTGGTGCTAAACGGATACGTCTAAAATTAAAAATAGCCTCATTAAAATGTTCAGGATCTGGACTGCTACCGCCAGCCATAAGGATAAATCCGCCAGCAATAATAATTATGCCAATAAGCATAATTTGGTAATTTCTCTTACCAAATAAAAATTGGGGTTCAGGTTTTTTGGGTGTTTTATCTTTTTTACTCATAGTTTAGTAGTATAAATCGTTTGAACGAAGGTTTAAAAAGCGTTGAGCTGCAAAAAAAGTACTCAACCAAGTTATGAAAAAGCTAAAAATAAAGATACTTAAAGCGAGAATTCCCAACATTATTTTATTGTCTATAATATGTAAAATAGGCAAATATTTATCTAAATAGTAAACACAAATGCCCAAACCAATATTGGCTATAAATGCGCCTAAAAAGCCTAATTTAATACTGCGCCAAATAAAGGGACGCCTAATAAACCCTTTCGTGGCACCTACCATTTGCATGGTTTTTATGATGAAGCGTTTAGCATAAACAGATAATCTTATAGAACTATTTATAAGTAATACAGATATAAAAGTAAAAATACCACTTAAAACCAAGAGCCAGAACCCAATGGTATTGATGTTTTTAGTGAGTAACTTTATCAGTGGTTTATCATAAGTTACATCATCAATAAAGCTCTTTTTATTGACCGCTGTGGCGATACTATCAATTTTATAAGATGTTACATAATTGGCCTTTAGGTGTAAACTTATAGCATTTTGTAAAGGGTTATAACCTAAAAATGATACAAAATCTTCACCAGTAGAATTTGTCAAATCTTTAGCGGCTTGTTTTTTAGAAATAAATGAAACCGATTTGCTAAAAGTGGCCTTTTTTAAATCGTTTTGAAGCGCTGTAATTGAATCTTTAGGCGTATTATTTTTAATAAAAAGTGTGAGGGCTATTTTTTCTTTAAGAATGTCGCTTCCTTTTTTGGTATTAATTATCAAAAGTCCAAAAATACCTACCATAAATAGAACGAGACCAATGCTTATAACCACAGAAATATACGAAGATCGTAAGCGGCGTTTTTGATAAGTTTCGAAGGAAGCACTCATAATTTAGTACAAAATTGCTGCAAGATACTAATTATTTATGGTAAATTTTGACACAGTTCTATCAAAACACCTGCCGTGTTTTTAGGATGTACAAAGGCCACTAATTTATTATCGGCACCACGTTTTGGCGCTTTATTGAGAATTGTAAAACCTTCTTTTTCTAGACGCGTCATTTCAGATTTTATATCGGTAACTTCAAAGGCAATATGATGCATGCCTTGTCCTCTTTTGGCTATAAATTTGGCAATAGGGCTTTCGGGATTGGTCGCTTCTAAAAGTTCAATTTTTGAATCACCCACTTTAAAAAATGACGTTTTAACACCTTCGCTAGCGACTGTTTCTGTTTTATAGCTCGGTACGCCTAAAAGTTTTTCATAAAGACTGTTGGCTTCGTTTAAATCGGTTACAGCTATACCAATATGTTCAATTTTATCCATTAAAAATAAATCTATAGCTACAAAAATAAACATTATTAATGATTACTTTTGCACTATGGAAACAAATAGACAAAAAAAGATTGCTGGCGTCATTCAACAAGACCTAGCCACTATTTTACAGAATGAAGCACGGAATACAATGCCAGGTGTTATTCTGTCTGTTACAAAAGTGTATGTCACAACAGATTTAAGTGTGGCGAAAGTGTTTTTGAGCATTTTCCCCGATACCAATAGGGCGTCTATTTTAGAAGGCATTGTGACACATATGCCACAGATTAAGCATCAGGTGGCACAACTGACCAGACATCAGTTGCGTAAAATGCCTGAGTTAACTTTTTACCTTGACGATTCTTTAGATTATATTGAAACGATTGATGCCGCTTTACGCGGAGAAGAGGACAATCCGATTAAAAACCCCAAAATCTTACCGAGACGCAAAAAAATCTGATTTGAATTTTCCACTTTACATCGCCAAACGTTATTTATTTTACAAAAGTCGTAATGCGACAATAAATATTATAACGGCGATAGCATTGGTTGGGATAACTATTGGCACCATGGCTTTGTTTATTGTGCTGTCGGTTTTTTCGGGCTTAAAAGCTTTTAATGTGAATTTTATCAGTGCCACTGATCCCGATTTAACTATTACGGCAACTCAAGGAAAATCGTTTGTTTTTAATAATGCTATTCAAACCATTCTCAAAGATAAATCTATAGCACAATATTCTAAATACTTAGAAGAACGTGCCTTTTTAAGCTATCAAGATAAGCGTGTTATAGCCCTTGTTAAAGGCGTTGATAGTCGTTTTACAGATGTTGTCCAAATAGACACAACTGTTTATGCAGGAACGTGGTTAAATCCAAAAGCCTTAAATCAAGTGGTTATAGGAAACACTATTTCTAGACAATTAAATTTAGGCATAAGCGATTATATCAATTCTTTAAAAGTGTATGTACCCAAACCAGGGAAAGGTTATATAAATAATCCGTCACAGGCTTTTAAAATGCTTTCTTCAAGACCTGTGGGTGTATTTTCTGTTACAGAAGCACTCGATAAAAAATACGTTTTTATCAATTTGCCTTTTGCGCAAGAGTTACTCAATTATAAACCCAATCAAATAAGTGGAATAGCTTTAAAATTGAGTCCTGATATTATGTCTGATGATTTTGCTGCGGTATTGCAAAAAAAACTAGGAACAACTTTTAAAATTAGAACACGTACACAACTCAATGCTGTATTTTATAAAATGTTGAATACAGAGAACTTGGTGTCGTATTTAATATTTACACTTATAGTTATCATTGCTATTTTTAATGTCATTGGGGCTATTGTGATGATGATTTTAGACAAAAAAGAAAATCTTAAAACCTTGTACAATCTCGGGACGCCTTTACCTCAAATAAAACGCATTTTTGTCTTACACGGATTATTACTTCAAGGTGTAGGAATGGTTATAGGTTTATTTTTAGGAGTTGTTTTGGTATTACTTCAACTGCATTTTGGCTTTTTAAAAATAACAGCTGTTTTGGCCTATCCAGTTGTTTTTAAATGGGTAAATTTATTATTAGTTTTCTTAACCATAA
>CAZGZH010000092.1:0-6224 GCA_964529645.1 uncultured Flavobacteriaceae bacterium | reverse complement strand
GGGTTGATGATAATCATCGTGTACACCATTAAAATAAAAAATAATGGGAATGTTGTGTCTGGCAAAATTATAATGATCAGATCTGTAATAAAATCTATTAGGATCATTTTCATCATTATAAGTGTAATCTAATTTTAAATGTGTGTAAGTGTCATTGGCAGTTTCTGATATTTTATGCAATTCGGTGCTCAGTTTATCTGATCCAATAAGGTATACAAAATTAGAATCTTTTTCGTGCCGCTCATCAATACGACCTATCATATCAATATTGAGATTAGCAACGGTATTTTTAAGAGGAAAAATAGGATTTTCTGTATAGTATTTCGAACCAAATAAGCCTTCTTCCTCACCAGTTAAATTTAGAAAAACAATAGAACGTTTTGGTCTATGTCCCGATTCTGAAGCCAATTTAAAAGCTTCGGCAATTTCTAACACGGCAGAAGTACCCGAACCGTCATCGTCTGCACCGGGATATAAACGGCCATCTACCTTGCCTAAATGATCGTAGTGTGCAGAAATAATGATGTATTGATTTGGATAGGTACTGCCTTTAATAAAGGCCACAACATTTTCTGAATCAGCATTAGAGCGCCCATTAAAAAATGCTTTGGGAATATTTTGCAAGTAATTAGCGCTGTCGTTTGTGGCACTTATAGCGCGTTCTTTGTAATAATTGCTCAAAAAACTTGCTGCTAATTTTTGTCCTTTTTCTCCAGAACGCCTTCCTTCAAATTCATTTGAAGCTAATTTGTATAAAATATTTTGCAAATCAACTTTTGTTATAGTCTTTGCAAAAGTTGTGGCATCAACAGTATATATATTATCTTTTTGAGTAGCACAAGATGTAATTAGAACTGATAAGAAAAGATAATAAAAGAAATTTTTCATTTAATGATAAATAAGTTTGTTAAAAGTAATTAAATTTATGTGTTTACAATATTAAAATGATGGCTATTTGCATCGAATTTAATAAGATCTGATTTAAATAACGCTTGTAAAGTCTCATTGTTTATAAGCGATTTTGGTGTGCCAGTTATACATTTGTCAGGATACATAAGCCATAATTCATCTGTTAACTGTAAAGCAAAATTCACTTCATGAGTGGCTATTAAAATACTTTTATTCAATTCTTTACTGATGTTTTTAAGGAGTTTTAAAACGGCAATTTTATGATGTATATCCAGATGAGCCGTAGGCTCATCTAAAATTATGATATCTGTATCTTGTGCCAAAGCCCGTGCTATCAAAACACGTTGTTTCTGACCATCACTTAATTCGTATATTTTTTTTTGCGATAAATTTGTGACTTCTGTTTGTTGTAGGGCTTTATTAATTATGTCGGTATCATTTTGTGTTAAAGAACCCATCCAATTGGTATAAGGTTGTCTGCCGAGCGCTACCAATTCAAAAACGCTCAGATTTGAAGGCGGTAAGGTTTCGGTTAAAACCAAACTAATGTGTTTTGAAAGTGTATTTGGTGCAAAATCTTTGCTGTTTTTATTGTGAATTAAAACAGCACCTGCTAAAGAATTTTGCATATTAGCTAAAGTTCTTAGGAGCGTAGATTTACCCACACCATTAATGCCTAAGATGCAGGTTAAGTTACCCGATTTTAAATTCAAATTTAATTCTTTCTGAATAATAATAGCTCCTTTTTTTGAAGGATAACCAATGTTTAAATCTTTGGTAGCAAGAACGATATTTTTTGAATTTTCTATCAAAATTAAAAGAGTAATTTTCGTTTTCTTAAAAGTAACCAAATAACGACAGGCGCACCAAATAAAGTAGTTACAGCATTAATAGGCAAGGTAAAGTCACTATTTGGTAATTGCGCAATAGTATCGCTAATGAGCATAACAATAGCCCCAATAATAGCGACACTAGGTAATAATACTTTATGATTTGAACTAGAAATAAGGAGTCGTGTAATGTGTGGCACGGCCAATCCTATAAAAGCAATCGGCCCTGAAAAAGCAGTACTGACACCTGTTAGTAAACTTGTTGCTATCAAGCTAATTGTTCGTGTTGCTTTAAAATTAACCCCCATGCTTTTGGCATAATTTTCACCCAAAAGCAAACTGTTCAGTGGTTTAATTATAAAAATTATTAATAACATTCCTACGACGTAAATTGTAAAAAAGAGTCCCAACTCTTGCCAACTTAAGTTACCTAATGAGCCAAAACTCCAAAACATAAATTGTTGTAATTGCTCTGCACTACTAAAATAAGCTAATATGCTGATAATAGCTCCTGTAAAACTGCCAAACATAAGGCCAGTAATTAAAATAGACATGGTATTTCTAACACGAGCGGCCGCAATAAGTACCGCAGAAAGGACTAAAAAGGCACCCAAACTGGCCGCTAAAGCCATGCTGAAATTTGAAGTGGCTAAAAAGGCGACAGATCCTCCAAAAACACCCGCACTCAATAGGAGTAAAGCCACGCCTAAACTAGCCCCCGAACTGATGCCGAGTACAAAGGGTCCTGCTAAGGGATTTCTAAATAAAGTTTGCATCAAAAGACCACTTACAGATAATGAAGAACCGACTAAAATAGCCGTAATTGTTTTGGGTAATCTGTAATCTACAATAATATAATGCCAAGTATCGTGCTCAGTAGATTTCCCTAAAAGACTGTATAAAACATCTTTAAAGGGGATATTTACCGATCCAAAACTCAAATTAAATAGCGCTATTATTATCAAAACTAATAGTAATATAATTATAGTTGCGCGATATGTTTTTTGAGTATCCAGCTTAATTTAATTTTTTTAAAAAATACGGTGTATAATCTGGTAATAAATCAGGATGTGTAATTTTAATGATATCTTTCAAAACAACATTGGGTTTTAAAGGGGCTTCTTCGTAGTAAATAACGCCACCTGTTGTGCCTATTGTTAAAGCAAAAGTGTAAATATTTCGATTTTTAAATGCTTTAAATTCCGCGTAATGTTGGTTGCTTTTTTTTAATTGATTAAAACCGGTATAATTACTTGGCGCTAGCCAATAATCGGCGTTTTGGGCTTTGTCTAAAACAGTTTCGAAACTGAGGTTTAAACTCCCTCTGCCTTTGGTGTTTTGCCAGTAATAGTTGGTATTGGCATCTTTTAAAAACTGTGCTACAAAGCTTTTACCTGCAGGTAAATTCCACATATTTTTATACAATACGCCTGCTAAAACAGTGGGTTTTTTAGCAGATTTTAATGCTATTTTTTTGGCATTATTATAATCGTTTACAATGTTGTTAAATAAACTGTCTGCTAACTGATTTTTAGCGTATAAAGCCCCAAAAAATTTTAACCATTCGGCACGGCCTAGTGGTGTGGTTTCTAACCAATCGCCATTCAAAATAACAGGAATGCCCGATTTTTCGATAGTTGCGTACACCTTGTTGACGCTCTCCATACTAAAGCCAATCAACACATCGGGTTTGAGATTTAGTAAAACTTCGGTATTTAGTTGAGTAGAATTACCCAATTCCTGAATTTTATTTTGGGCAATTAAACTTCTCACGCTTGGTGATGAAATATATTTTAAATTAGGAAATCCAACAAGTGTATTTTCCTTATTTAAAGCCGTCAGCATCGGGATGTGCGTGGTAGAAGTGACGACAACTTTTTTTAAAGGAATTGTTATAAGCGTCCCATTTTTAATATTGGGATGTGTTCCATCTTTAATCAAATAATATTCAAATTGTTCTTTGGCATTTGGATACGGACTTTTAATAACCAATTTGGTGTAATCTTTATACTTATAAAGAGCAAACCCTTTTGCATAACGGACGCTATTTGTGACTTTTTGTTCTGTGTTATGAGTCGCTTCACTTTGACAACCGACAAAAAAGACACCTAAAATTATAACAAGACAATATGCTAAAAATTTTTGAAACATTTTAATCAAATGATTTGGCGTTGGCTTTAACTGTCAATGATTTATCATTGAGTAAAATAGTAGCTAGACTGTCAATTTTTGGCATTTCGTACGTGTAGAAATAAGCCATTGTATGTAAAAGGTTATTTTCTAAATCATTGTTATTTTTACTTGTATTACAGGCTGTAACGCCAATTTTTAGCCACTGCCAGCCTATGACGAGTGTACTTAAAAAATCCATAAAGACTGTGGCATCTGCTAAAAAATTTTCGAAATCGCCTGCTAAAGCTTTTGGGATGAGTTTTGCCATAACCATTTTTAACAAACCCATTTGGTCTTTTAATTGCTTGGCGTACTCTTTTAATTCTGAATGATTAAATGCCTCTGTAAGTGTTTGTGTCATTTCTTCAACCAAATAATGCAGCGCTTTTCCGTTTTTGATTGTGACTTTTCTACTGAGTAAATCTAGTGATTGGATACCTGTAGTCCCTTCGTAAAGCGACATAATTCTGATATCTCTATAGTATTGTTGTAAGATAAAATCAGAGCAAAAACCGTAACCCCCTAAAATTTGAAGTCCGTTATTTACAGCACGTTGCCCTTGTTCTGCTGGGTAGGTTTTTACAATAGGTGTGAGAAGCTCTAGCAGTAAATTATATTTTTCTTTTTCATCATCATTACACACTTTTAAGGTGTCAAAGTACTGTGATGTTTGTATAATAAGGCTCAAAGAACCTTCAACAATAGAGCGTTGTAGCAAAAGCATACGCTTTACATCGGGATGGTTAATGATGAGTGTTTGTTCGCCCGAAATATCCTTTTTACCAGTATTGTTTAATAAGCGTCCTTGTGGTCTTTCATTGGCATATTTTAAAGAAGCATAATAAGCTGCAGAAGCAATTCCGGCACCCATACGTCCTGTGGCAATACGTGCTTCATTCATAAGTAAAAACATATAACTCAAACCTTTGTTTTCTGCGCCAACAAGCCAACCACGACAATCTTTATCATCTCCAAATGAGAGATGTGTCGTACAATAACCACGTTGACCCATTTTTTCGAATTCGCTCAGCACTTTTACATTGTTATCTTCAAAATTATTTTCGTGAGGTCTTTTGTTGGGAACGACAAAAAGAGATACCCCTTTGGTACCTTGAGGAGCACCTTTAACGCGCCCTAAAACCAAATGGACAAAATTATCGGCAAATTGATGGTCGCCTGCCGATATAAATATTTTTTGTCCTTCAATTAAATAATAATCGCTATTGGCCACTTTTACAGCTTGCGTTTTAATATCCGACAAAGAACTACCCGCCTGTGGTTCTGTAAGACACATAGTGCCCCCCCATTCTAATGATAGCATTTTTGTGGCGTAGGTATCTTTTAAGCTTTGCGAACCAAAATTCACTATAAGATTGGCGGCGCCTAAAGTTAAGCCTAAATAGCCTGTAACGTGATTATTAGCAGCTTCCATAATAAAATACAAGCAATGAAAAGCACTGGTTGGCAATTGCATACCGCCTTCTTCAAAACTAAAAATAGCATTGACCAAATCCATTTCTGAAGCTTGCTTTAAAATGGTTTCAAATTGTGGGTGGATAATTATTTTACCTTCTTTAAAATAAGCAGGTTTTTCATCCATCTCTTTAATAAAGGGATAGAGTTCTTTGTCTGAAAAATCTTTAACAGCTTCTAAAAGCATATTTAGAGATTCTTTGTCAAAACTGCTAAAATAATCGTGTTCTAAAAGTTTTTCAGTTAGGTGGACATTAAAAAGAAGGTAAGAAATTATATTGAGGTTGGTATAATTATGCATAGTTTTTTGATATAAAATTTTTGAAAAAGCTTTACAAATATAGCAGATTAAAATTAATATAAAATAGTTGATTTTAGCCTATTATTTTATACTTTCGCAACTGATTATGGTGTCACTTTAAATTGTGACTTAAAAGGGAATCTTGTTAAATGCAAGAGCTGTCCCCGCAACTGTAAGCTTTACTCAAAAAAGAGTAAGTGTAAACTGCAAACCACTGTCCGTTATTTGAAGGATGGGAAGGTTACACAAAAGCAAGCCAGGAGACCTACCTAATCTAGAGTTATAAACAAGCTTTCGGAGGAAAAGTAGGTTGTGATTCTAAAAATCAGACCCCATTTTTTTAACGAATAGCCATTTTTTAATCATCATAAAAAACTAAAAACGATGAAAAAAAGGTTATTTATCACAGTATTATCGCTGTGTACATTTTCAATTTTTGCACAACTGCAGTTAGATACTGTTAAAGTAGAACACTTAGAGACTGTTGAATTAACATCA
This sequence comes from uncultured Flavobacteriaceae bacterium, assembly GCA_964529645.1. GTDB lineage: Bacteria > Bacteroidota > Bacteroidia > Flavobacteriales > Flavobacteriaceae > CG1-02-35-72. The sequence continues at coordinate 41 of CAZGZH010000092.1, read as the reverse complement.
ACTAGATTTAAATTAAACAAATCGCAAACAGGCAAATCTGT
>CAZGZH010000091.1:0-6236 GCA_964529645.1 uncultured Flavobacteriaceae bacterium | reverse complement strand
TCGCCATCTTGTACTTCGGGTTGACCAATGACACTTTCGGCGTGAATAAAAAGTTTTAATTTTTTAAACATCCGTAAATCCATGGTTACATTTTTAAAAACGGCACGTGTTTCTTGAGCGGCTAAATCTTTTATTTTAACTGAAAGGCTTTGCTCGTTTTGACGTTGGATAGTAGTACTTCCTTGTAAACGTTCTCTAATTATACCAGGAGGTAATATGTAAGGTATGGGTTGACGGCCCTCGTTTTCTTCAATATTAACAACACCTACAACAAAATTTTGTAGTTGTGTAACATCTAAATTTACAGGAACGGTAGGAGGAGAAGGAAGCGTTTTAGTATAACGTCGCCAATCGCCACGCACCAATTCAAATTCGCCAAAACGCAACACTATAGGTATTTTAAATTGCGTTAAAAACATGCGCATAAAACGAATAGAATTGAAGTTTGAAATACCATTTATGGCTTCGTCTGGCGATTTTACAGGAATTCTAAATTGATACCAAGTTGCTGTTTTTGTAGTGCCATCTGCAAGTGAAACATTTATGGTACGTTTGTCTACAATATTGTTTTTACCCACAACCAAATCGGTTTTGTTTAAAGAAACTTTATATTGAAAATAGCTCTCAACGGTGTTCATAGTTTGGTCGCGGTCTATATCTTCTACATCTGGAAAAGAAGTTGCCGAAGTTGGGAAAGATTCTGTAGATAAATTAGCAGTAGGCGAGTTGCCTTGGGTATTTGTATAATTTTTATACCTTTTAATAATTGAAGCATGCGCGTCGTCTAAGTCTGACCCTCTAAAATAATGGTAATTATCTGAGGCAGGATCTAATTGCATTTGCGTTTTTACAGCGGCAGGTAAAAGGTTTAAAAAACTACTAAATCGTGTATTTTCTTCGGAGTCATTTAAACCGTCTAAACCTATATCTTGATTTACACGCGCTTGGTCTTTTTCGTCAAAAGCGTATATTAAAGATTGGTTTAACGGAATATCAGACCATAAGGTTTCGTCTATAATTGAAGGGTCTTTTGTGCCCGATTGCGGCAAGCCATTTTCAAACATTTTCCGATTATCTTTCAAGATATCTTCAGAAATATTACCTAAGTTAAAGTAGAGGTTTCCTGTAAAATCTGAAGGAGAAAGCGTGTGGTTTTTAGGGAAACCTTCGCTTTCATTAATAGAGTAATTTTCGTAAGGATCCATCAGCCAAAACTGAATGTATTCTATATTGGCTTGTTCAAAATCTGTCGTTGTTAAAGAACGCATTATACCAGCCCAACGCTGCTGCGGATTGGTTAAAGCCCCATTTGCATCTACACCAGTAGCGTCAAAATTATAACTTCCTCTTTCTTGTGGAAAATAAGCCAAATCAAAAGTTCTTACAACAGTAGATTGCGTTAAATCTACGTCTTGTTGTGGAAATAATTCTTTAAGGTCAACACGACGTGTTTCGGCACGCGATAACTCATCATCATCAATACTATTTGGTTTTAAAGAAGAAGCGCCATAGAAAAGGCGATCAATATTATACCAAGATAATTTTGCACGGTTTTTACCATATGTTAAATCGCTGGCGTCACCACCTAAATTAATTAAATTGGGGTCTGTTTGATGTTGTGGCGTGCTAGCCATAAACCATTGGCGTGGCGAGTTTAAACTCAGTGGAATTTGAGCGCCTTCAAAATCGTCTAAATAGGAAGTCGCTTCACTTTGTTGCGATATTTGTTTAGGCGTTCCAGGGGCTAAATAGGCAAATTCACCTCTAATAGATACTTTAGAAGGTACTTCTGTATTGATGTTTGGCAACTTGTTGACCCATTTTGTCAGTTTAGGAACTGGGGTGCTATAACTAAAATTAAGTCCAAAAATGGTATTGTTAACAGGGTCGTTACCAAACTGAATTTTTTGTGTAATGGGTTTCTCATTTAAGTTTAAAATTGTGGCACCTGCTACAAATTTATCAGAAAATTTATGCTCAATGTCAATGCCAAATAAACCGCGTTGTTGTTGTGTAAAACCATTGTTGTTTTCTACAGAAACTTGTACCGGTGCTCTCGAAGCTAATAAATCTGGATTGATAACCTGAACGTTTCCTATTTGATAATCAACCACATAATCTACACCTTCTACCAATTGACGCCCGCCAGAAGTTACCACAACAGAGCCGGGTTGCGCATTAAAAACGCCTAGCGGAATACCTTGTGTACCTGCCGATTTGTAATAACCTTTTATATAATATTTATCTTTTTGTTGAAAATTATTTTGAGCTTCAGATTGGGTGATATCGTATAGTTCTTCGAATACAAATTTACTATCAGACGGGTTGGTAAGAATGGTATTTAAGTCTTTCCCAAAAGGCTCTACTTCTGGAAAAATAATAAAACCTTTTTCTGAATTAACCGTAATACCTTCTATATAATCAAAAAAGCCATCACCATTGTTTTTTACATTATTAGATTGGTCTAGGCGGTCTAATTTTAAAATATTTAGGAGTGTTTTGTCTTGTACAGCTGTGGTTTGTGCGCCTTGTAAAATGTTTACAGGAACACCTGTGTTGTCATCTTGATAAAGGACTTCGAGCCTAAATTCGTCTCTTTGCATCTGAAAAGCGTTGAGCGTATAGATGTTTTTCATCATCAAATTCCAAAGCGGGATGTTGGTGTTTATAACCTCACTTCTCAAGAGTTTTACAACTAAGTTGGCAGGAGCGGCAATACCATCATCAGAAAATTCGCCTACTTTATAAACCTCACCATTTTCTGTATATTCAAAACTCACGGCTAATACATCACTTTGAGACAAACGACTGTTTAGGGTAATATATCCTAATTGTAGATTATAAGTATAATCGTTATTGAGCTCTAGTTTACGTGCGTTTTCTAATACAGAATAATCATTTCCTTGAGACATATTAAAAGGAGCAACCGCATCACCAACAGTTGCTATATTTCTAATAGGGCCATTTAAACTCAATAAACTACTTAAATTATTGGCACTGTTTGAAGCATCTTGAGAACCATTTGGTACAACATTAGGATTGCCAATATTAGCAGGTTTAAGTTCGCCTATATCAGATAAGGCCACAATGTTACGCACATTTTGTGTGGTATTATTGCGATTAGACACCCAAACCTCAATACGTGTAATATTAATACCACTATTTATTAAGGGTAAATTGGCTAAAGCCTGATTGTAGTTATCTCTAAATTTTTGTGATAAAAAGAAATGTTTATTGGCATCGTAATCGCTTACTTTTAATTCGAATTCGTTTATACTGGCACCCCCTTGCGCCGACACGCTACGCGTTTCAGATTGCTGTTGCGATAAAACAGCTGTTACGGTAGTTTTGCCAAATTGTAATTCGGTCTTAAGACCTATTAAATTTTGAGCCCCTTTTATAAGCGAATTTTTTATGGGCATACTTATATTACCTACTTCAATTTTTCTGATGATATCATCTTCTTCTGGTGTGTATTCTAATTTGACCAGATTCTGAAAATTAAAAGTAGATTGTGTGTCAAAACTGGCACTTACTTTTAGACGTTTGCCAATTTGAGCCGATAAACTAGCACTTATTTGTTGGTCAAAATCGAATGTAGTACTTTTTCTGTTGTTTTCTGATAACTGCGGATTGTCAACTTTTTGATAGAGTACGCCTAGTTTTAACAAGATTGTTCCTTGTGGGTTTACAACAATACTATTCCCTCCAAAAATGCTTTCAAAGAATTTAGAATTTACATAATAGGTAGGTAGTGCATCTTTTTTAGAATTGGCGTCACCTTTGTTAAGACGACTTGTTGCTGCTATTTTAGATTTAAAATACTCTAACATATCGCGTTTTAAACGATAGTCTTTATACTCTTTTGTCGTCATAAAATAGGGCATCTTTACATAATAATCGCCTATTTTTTCTAAGAAGAGGTAGTTGCCGCTTTTAGAATCGTAAATAACTTTGGTTTTATTAGGGCCTTTTAAATACAGACTCCCTTTCTGATTGTTTCTAAAAAAATATTTTAGAGGTGGTATGGTGTCTTTTTTAATAGTGTCTTTTGCAACGGCAGGAATACCTGGTACTACAGGTATTTGCGCATTTATTCCTAAAGAAATAAACAAGAAGAAAATACAACTACTTAAGAGTTTTATATATTTTATTTTAAAAAACAACAGTCTTATAAATTTTTAAGGGCAAATTTAATAATGTTTTCGAGGGAGCTATCAGGATTTTCTAAAATGATTTTTTGAATCGTTTTTTCTGATTGCCTTCTACTATACCCCAAAACTTCTAATGCACTTAACGCTTCATCTTTAATAGTATTGTTTGCGACTTCGAAATCTTCTGATAAAGAAAAAGTTTTTAAAATTTTATCTTTTAAATCTAATATGACGCGTTGTGCTGTTTTGGCTCCTATGCCTTTTGCAGATTGTACAGTAGCCACATCATTGCTAGCAATAGCTTCTTGAATTTGTTTAGGCGTCATTGAAGAAAGCATAGTTCTGGCTGTGCTAGGGCCAACTCCCGAAACGGAAATAAGTAATTTAAAAATTTCTTTTTCGGTTTTATCAAAAAAGCCATAAAGCGTATGGGCATCTTCTCTAACAACTAAGTGTGTTTCGAGTTTTAGCAATTCACTATCGGTAATTTTAGAAAAAGTATAAAGAGAAATGTTAACCGTATAGCCAACACCATTACACTCTATTACAACATAGGTAGGTGTTTTTTCTACCAGTCTCCCCTTTAGGTAATTTATCATAAAAACAATTTAATCTGAAATCAAAGATATCAAATTATTTATTGTTTTTGCTTTTCTTGTGCATCAACTACAGCGATACAAGTCATATTTACAATTTCATCAACTGTTGCACCATACTGAATTAAATGTGCTGGTTTTTTTAGCCCCATAACAATTGGACCAACAGATTCTGTTTTGTTTAAACCTTTTAGAATTTTATAACTGATATTGGCCGCATCTAAATTTGGAAAAATCAATCCATTAACAGGTTTGTCTGCTAATTTTGTAAAAGGAAATTTTTCTTTAAGAAGCGATCTGGTTAAAGCAAAATCGGCTTGAACTTCACCATCTATATCTATGTTAGAATGGTAGCGGTGCATATAATTAACCGCTTCGGCTACTTTTTTAGTCTCTTCATTACGCGTACTTCCAAAATTAGAATAAGACAACATGGCTAAATTGGGTTTTAGGCCAAACAAACTCATAGTCGAGGCTGTTAGAACAGCTATTTTCGCCAATTCTCTTGAAGTTGGATTGATGTTTATGGCTGTATCCGAAAAGAAAATTGGGCCACGTTTGGTCAACATGAGGTTTGTAGCCGCAATTCTGTCTATTCCTTTTTCTTTACCTATAAGCTCTATCATTGGTTTAACAATAGACGGGTAGTTTCTAGAGTAACCTGTTATTAAAGCATCGGCTATTCCTTCATTTACCATCATTGCCGCAAAGTAATTGCGTTCGCGCATCCACTTTTGGGCCCCTAAAAAACTAATGCCTTTACGTCTACATTTTTGATAATATTTAAGCGCAAATTTTTCGCGTCGTTTAATTTCGCTTCTAGATTTAGGATCTATAATTGGAATTTTGACTTCAAAATTAATTTGCTTCATCAATCTTTTTATGGCTTTTTTATTACCTAGTAAAATAGGTTTAGCAAGTCCTTCATCATAGCATATTTGAGCTGCTTTTAAAACATTATAGCTGTCGGCTTCAGCAAAAACAACTTTTTTAGGATCTGTTTTGGCACGATTCATAATCATGCGCATGAGCTTGTTGCCTGTGCCCAATCTAGCAGCTAAAGATTCTTTATAAGCTTCCCAATCTGTAATAGGTTCTTTGGCAACACCCGATTCTATAGCGGCTTTGGCTACAGCTGGTGGAATTTCGGTTATAAGACGTGAGTCAAAGGGTTTAGGAATAATATAATCTTTTCCAAATTCTAGACTTCTAAGATTGTAGGTTTTTATAACTTGTTCGGGAACAGGTTCTTTTGTAAGATGTGCAAGGGCTTTAACAGCCGCTAATTTCATCTCTTCGTTTATCGCTGTAGCGCGCACATCTAAAGCCCCTCTAAAAATATAAGGGAACCCTAATATATTATTGACTTGATTGGGATAATCTGAACGCCCAGTCCCCATAATGATGTCGTTTCTAGACTTCATAGCCTCAGGGTAATCTATTTCTGGATCAGGATTGGCTAAAGCAAAAACAATAGGGTTTTTAG
>CAZGZH010000090.1:0-6257 GCA_964529645.1 uncultured Flavobacteriaceae bacterium | reverse complement strand
TTAGGTCTTATTAAAAGCAAATGAGCTAATTTGAATAGCGCTTTAGGGAATTAAACCTACTAAACAATTAATCTTTCTGCTTGTTTAATTTAAGAGGTGTTGTTTAAAATACTTCTTTTTAAACATTCAAATTATTTATTAAGACTTTAGGTAATACAAATAGCTTTAAATAGTCTTGCCTTAATATTTTAACTTATTTGAAAAAGGATACTGTGGATTGAGTCGATAAATTGTCATATTTTTTGTTACTGCTATTAAGACTTACATATCCTACTTTGTTAAATTTAATATTCCCACATCATCAATATCTTTGCAAAAAAAAACCGAGCCTTAAGGCTCGGTTTCAAATTTAAAGAGGGTGATTAACTACTCTTTTAAAGTTCTTAAATAGTTAACAATTAACCAACGATCTTCATCGTCTGGAAGCTTCTTACTAAATTTAGGCATATCGTCTCTACCTGTTGTTATTTTGTAAAATAAGGCTCCGTCTGTTTGATCTTGAGTTTCTTCAGTAGAAAAATCTCCTAAATCACCTTCTTGTTCTTCAGCTTTAGGGCCATCTCCATAACCTTCTTTACCATGGCAAGATTTACAATGTTTAGAGTATAAAGATTTTCCTATTGATTGATTTTCCTTATCAGTTGCATCGGTTGGGTTTTCCATTGTTTTGTATTCTGCCGGCACTTTCCATTCTTTTTCTTGGTCTGAAGAAGTTTTGAAAGATGTTAGAGCAAAAGCAACCATAACAACTACAAATAAAATTGATTTAATGTGTTTCATAATTATACGTTTTTTTGTTTTGAGATTCTATATAGATTAAAAATTAAGTAAAATAATATTATCCAAATACCAAATATAAGCATATTCGGAATTATGATGTCTGCCCAAGGCGCTTTTTGTGGTGGTGACCACATAGTGCGTTGATCGAAAGTAGAAAGGTCTTTTATAACTGAGCCTATCTTTGTATTAACCACAGTTTTAATAGTACCATAATCATCACTATCATCTAGAACTACTTCATAATTTAATTTACCGTCTATACCTGGCATTTTAACAGTAATAGGTACATTTATTGTGCCATCCTTATCTGTAAAGTAAGGCCCTTTCCCTATAGATAAAGGAGAAAATAGTCGTTGTAAATTAACATTTAATTCTACCCCTTCAATAGGATTGTTTTCTGCATCAGTAAAGGTGGCTGTTATAATTGGTTTCTTATCACTGCCTTTTAATTCAGCCTTTAAATTAGCTACTTTAACACTTAAACTCTTAGATACTTTTTTAAACTTCTTAGAGCCTATATGACTCACTTTAAAACTGTAATTTTCTAATTTATTTGTAAAAGCTTTATCTACATTAATCTTTCCTTTTCCAGACTTATTGAGGGTTACACTTCCCAACAAATCAATACTATCGTTTTCAAAGGTTTGATAAACGTTTAATTCGAGCCCTTTTGCGGGTTTATATTTCCTATGCTCCTTATATTTCCCCGAAATATTTAAGGCTTTAACATTCCCTACTTTTATAAAACTAACTTTTACTCTAGCTTTTTGTTTTTTTTGAGCATTAACAGTAATACTCAAAAAACTCATAAATACAGTACAAACAATTACTATAATTAATCTGCTGTTTGTTATATTATTCTTCATCTTGAGTTGTGTTTTTATATTCTTTAATACCTAATTCTTCGGCTGTTTCATGAATAGGGATTACGGGTACATATCTCACTAACAGCGTTACTATTAGCATTGCACCAGCAAGAGTACCCCAAGTAATAAGCCATTCTAGATGGGTAGGAGAATATTCGTGCCATTCTTTTGGAACACCTTGTTTTGGTAAAAATGGGTGTAATAAAGTTGGAATAACAATTATATAACGTTTCCACCAAGCACCAATTACCACTATCATACCAATAATAAATATAGGAAAAGGCTTGCGCATTTTTTTAAAAAGTAAAGCAATTGCTGGGAACACCAAGCCCCCAAAAATGACACTATAAAACATTAAAGATTCTTCGCCGAAAAATAAGGCTTGTAGGTGTGCCGATTCTTTTTTGGTAACTTTTAAGGCGGGTACTAAATACTCATTTACATTAAAATAAAGGTAAACTAAAATTAACATAACTAAAAGTTTACCCATTTTATCAAAATGATCTTCTGTAATATAATCTTGTAAATTATGTGTTCTGCGTAAAATATACATAACAGAAATAACACCTCCCGCACCAGCAACAAAAGCACCCGCTATAAAATAAGGGCCAAAGTTTGAACTATCCCATCCTGGACGATATGTTGCTGCAAATAACCAAGCTGTTACGGTATGTATACCAAATGCAACAGGTATAATTAATATTGATAATGTTTTAATTGACCATCTATATATTAAACGCTGTTTGGCTGTACCGCTCCAGTTTAGAGAAAATTTGGCATAAATTTTTGATAATTTTTTATTGCTTTTAAATTTTCTACGCAAGATTTGTAAATCTGGTAATAATGGAAAATAAAGTAGTAAAATGCTAATGGTTAGGTAAGTTGTTACTACAATAACATCCCAAACTATAGGCGATTGCAATCTACCGTGTAAAAATAAATTATAAATTCTGTCTGGACGTCCCATATCTATAATAATGGTTAAGCCCCCCATAATGATAGCCGCTACAGCGATTATTTCTGATATTCTTGTTAGTGGTGTGGCCCAAGTAACACCAGATAATCTTAAAACGGCAGTTACCAAAGACCCTACTAAACTAATAGCTACAAAAAATACAAAGTTAGAAATATAGATACCCCATAAAGAGTAATCGCGCATGGCTGTTATTACAAGTCCTTCTGTAAACTGTAAATAATATGCATAAGCAGCTCCTAAAATGATAATTGATAAAAATCCTACCCAAATTTTACCATACAGACCAAATTTTTTAGGGGCTAAATCATCTGTTAATTGTTCGAAATTTTTCATGATTTTTTAGCTTTTGGTACAGATTCAAATTCTGTATAGTTCTCTAATCCTTTTTCAAAATCCTCTTGTCTGTCTTTAGGAGGTAAATAATAAACACTTGGCATAGTTCCTAAATCTTCCATAAGTCTATAACCCGCATTGTCTTTTAGCAACTTGCTAAATTGGAACGTTTCGTCACCATTGGTTACAGTATCTTCGTACATGTCTCCAAAGAAATACACGCCATTTGGACAGGCCGAAACACAATGTGGTAACTTCTCTTTAGCAATCATATGTGGGCAAAAATCACATTTATCAACTGTCCCTCTTACGCTTGGTGCGCCGGCACGATCTGGTGTGTACTCCATATTGGCAACTATTTCGCCTTGCTCTGGTTCAGACCAATTAAAGACTCTTACAGAATAAGGACAAGCAGCCATACAAAAACGACATCCTATACAACGTTCATTATCTATTAAAACAATACCATCTCTACGTTTAAAAGTGGCATCAACAGGACAAACTTTTACACAAGCAGGTTTATCGCAATGTTGACATAATGAAGGCATCCAATAAGGAGATGATTGTGGATTGTCTTGCATTTTGTAAACTTTTAACCACGCATTCTCTCCTGTGACAAAGTGGTTTTTATTACAGGCTGTTACACATTGTTTAGCATTTTTACATCTAGCTAAGTCAATAACCATTACAAACTTTCTGTTAGGAAAGCCTTCTCTTACATTATAATCATCACCTTTAAGGTTTGAGTGTTCTTCTACTTTAGATACTGGAACTTTTATAACGTTCCCATCTGTATCCATAAGTTCAACCATTTCTTCTTCTCTTAAAGATCTGGCAACAGCTGTTCCTCCTATGGCGGTTAATAAACCAAGTTTTAAGCCTTTATTTATAAAATTACGTCTTGTTTTTTGTTCTTTTTCTTTCATAATCTATTTGTTAGATTTGAGGTTTAACCAGCCTAATAAAGATTTATTTGACAATTCTTTTTTAATAACTCTGGCTTCTTTTAAAACTGACGCGTCAACTTGAACAGAGGTGCCATCGGCTCTTAAAAGCGTTTTTAAATTGTTACTTTTTTCAATTTTGTTTTTTTGGCTAAAACCTAAAAAGGGTAATAAAGCAGTTCCTCCTAAGATGGGGAGGAACTTTCTTCTGGAAATTGTTTTCTTTTTATCCATTATAAAGTTAATTGATTAGAAATTCCATAATCTTGTAATATTGAATCCTATTAAGATATCGCCATTACCTACTTGATTTTGGTTGTACATATAGTTCTTTTGTGGCACTATCCCTTTATAATTTCCTGCAAATACTTGAAAAGCATGAGATCCTGTAGAAAATTCAAGTCCAAAACCAAAACCAGCATAAGGTTGGTTGTATTTATGTTGTGTAATAGGTTGACTGTATTCTGCTATAATAGCTGTTTGGGGACTTATTTTTGCACGACCACCAAAAGATATAGATAACTGATCGTTTTGCATATTTTCATCTACTATATTGTAGTGAGAAAAACTTGGCGCAATTTGTAGTGAATAAATTCTATTAAAACGTCTTGAAATAATAATTTGAGAATAAAAAGAATAGCGCTCTCTATCGTTTACAAAATTTTCTGCAAGTCTTGTATCTATAGCAACATTACCATAAAAAGTAATATTAATAGGGATTTTATCAGATCGCATCTGTCTTAGTAGCGCAAATCTTGCATTAAAATCTACCAGTCTATTATCTTTTGTAGTGCCAACACCTAAAGTAAGACGATTTGTAAAACCGTAATTAACACCGAGTCTAATATTTGCAGGTGCCCAAAAACCAAGCATATCATTAGTGCCGTTTAGAGTGCCAAATCTGTGCTGCATATCAAATTGTAAAGTCCCTTTATTGTAAACAATACTAGTGGGGTTATCTATAAGCCAAGTATTTTCGAAAGCGGCGCGTTGTGGCTTATCTTTTTTTACTACTTTCTTTTTTTTATCTTGAGCTAATGCCAACATTGGCAATACCAATAAAACGGCTAATATTAATTTTAAATTTTTCATAGTTTTCTTTTTTTAATTGTTTTTAGCGCCTTGTAGTATCCAGTTTTTAACTAAATTGGTTTTAGTTGCGCTTAAAGCCCCACTTGGAGGCATAATATTACCATTACCTAAAAGTCTTTGGTATAATTCACTATTTGTTAAGTCATTGGCTACTACCATACCCGTACCCGTGATGGCTGTATAACTATTACCTTCTCTAAGATCTGGATTTAAACTTCCCGCATGACAAGCTATGCAATTTGCGTCAAAAAGAGGCTGTATGTCTGTTGCAAAAGAGACATCTTCTGCTGTGGGGTCGTCAATAATAGGCTGAAACTTGTCATAATAACAAGAGCCCAGTGTTGAGCTTACGCTGATAATTATTAATAATGTGAAAATCTTTTTCATAGTTAAAAATTATTTTAATTAATGTACAAAGGTCAATATTCTAAAAGCTGTTTTATATGATTTTTATCAGATTTTTGTAAAAAGTTAAATCTATATCAATGTATTTTTAACTTTAATCTAATAAAACAAGGCTTATCATTAGATAAATAGATGTATATGCTGGTTTTTATTTATTTTTCGATGTAACTATCGTAACTTAAAGCTAGTTGGTTGTTAGTCTTTATAAATTTTGTAAATTTTATATACTACGTTGACTAAGTTTGTCCATATAATAACAAATAAACTAATAGAAATAAAAAATAAAAAAAAAGGCGCTTTACCTCTTGAGCTCCATAATTTTCTTTCGTCAAAAGAGTTATTTTCTACAATAGGCTTTCCCAGTGGTACTACTATAAATGTTTTAATGGTGCCATAAACATCATCGTCGTCTAAAATTATATTCAATGTTAGTCCTTTGTTAATTGTGGGGATATCTTTTGGTATTTTAACTTTTATTTGACCTTGAGTATCTGTAAGATATTGTTCTTTATTCCCTAGGTTTAGGTTTTTAAAGCTGCGTTTTACCTGCGCTTTTAATGCTTTTCCTTTTATAGGGCTTCCCGATTTTGTGTCTGTTAAAACAGCGTATAAGTAGTTGTCTTTTTTTTCTTTGTTAACATAAACATCTAACAAGGCATCTTTTATTGAAATTCTTTTGTTTATGGGTTTAAATTTTTTATTATCTCCAAGTTTAATTATATACTTTAAAAGATTTAAGTGTAAATATTCAGGTAATTTTAATTTGGCTTTCCCTTTTTTGTTTAAAGTAACTTTACCTATTAATTTCTCTAGTGTGTCATTTGTATATTGATAGACTAAAAGTTTTGTTTTGTCTGCAAA
>CAZGZH010000089.1:0-6260 GCA_964529645.1 uncultured Flavobacteriaceae bacterium | reverse complement strand
GTTTTTAATTCTTAAAAAATTAGGTTTTGATTGGGCTGAAAAATTATACCACCTTTCTTATGGCATGGTAGATTTACCTAGTGGTAAAATGAAATCACGCGAAGGAACCGTAGTCGACGCAGACGATTTAATTGTAGAAATGGCACAAACAGCCAAAGATATTTCACAAGAATTGGGTAAATTAGAAGGTTATTCTGAAACCGAAAAAGAACAACTTTATAAAACAATAGGTTTAGGGGCTCTTAAATATTTTATTTTAAAAGTAGATCCCAAAAAACGTATATTATTTGATCCAGCAGCATCGATAGATTTTAATGGTAATACAGGGCCTTTTATACAATATACTTATGCCAGAATCCAATCTATCTTGCGCAAAGCAAATTTCGATTATTCAAAACCTGTAAGTTTATCTCATCTCGACCCAAAAACTAAAGAGCTCATTAAACATTCAGAGTTATTTAAGGACACTATTAAGCTGGCCGCAGAAAATCACAGCCCCGCTTTAATTGCCAATTACACTTACGATTTGGTTAAACTATATAACTCCTTTTATCAAACGGTTCCTATTTTAGGAAATGACAATCAAGATGAAATGATTTTCCATACGCAATTGTCAAAAAAAGTTGGCGAAGTTATAAAAACAGCTTTCGGACTATTAGGCATTGATGTTCCAGAACGCATGTAAAAAGCTGTTAAGGAAATAGCTTTTAATAAGACTAAGATGTTATAATTATATTTAAAACTTAATATTACTATTATGAAAAAATATCTTTTCTTTGTTTTACTTGGATTTACTATTACAGGATTTTCGCAAGAATGTGACAATGTAAAAACCATCTCTTTTCCGTCAAAAGACAACTTAACCATTACTGCCGATTTATATACAACAATTAAAGCTAAAGATTTTATTGTCTTGTGTCATCAGGCAGGTTTTAGCCGTGGCGAATACATAAATACTGCTTTAAAGTTACAAAAAATGCGTTATTCAGCTTTAGCGATAGACCAACGTAGTGGTAATAAAGTTAATGAAGTTATAAACGAAACACATTCAGAGGCTAAGCATAATGACCTTTCAACATCATATTTAGACGCTAAACAAGATATTGAAGCGGCTGTAGATTACGCTTACAAACTAAACAACAACAAGCCTATTATATTAGTTGGTAGTTCTTATTCTGCTTCTTTAGTTTTATTAATAGCAACAAATAATAAAAAGGTTAAAGCGGTAGCTTCTTTTAGCCCAGGTGAATATCTAAAAGGCATCAATTTGGCCAATGCTATTAAAAATTTAAACAAACCTACATTTGTCACTTCTTCTAAAAGTGAGATAAATCAGACAGCAGGCGTAGTAAGATATATCGATAAAAAATATGTGACTCAATTAAAGCCCACCGTTACGGGAAAGCACGGATCTAAAGCTTTATGGAATTCGAATGACGGATATAAAACTTATTGGAAAGCCTTTTCTAGCTTTTTAAAAGATATTAAATAGAGTTCAAAAATCTAAAATACGTTCTAAAGCCATACCTCTTGAGGCTTTTACAAGCAAAATACCTTTTTTGGATAATTTATAATCAGATTTGAATTCTTCAAAAGTTTTGAATTTCTGAATGTTTTTGTTGTGTGTTTTCGTTTTAAAAAAGTTATCTCCAATTATAAAAGCTTTTTCAAGCGTCATCTTTTCTAAAGTTTTTACAATAGATTGATGTTCTTTTTGCGAATCTGTGCCCAACTCAAACATATCGCCTAAAATTAAATATTTAGGTTTCTCTGATAGTTGCTCAAAATTTTCTAAAGCCAATTGCATACTTGTAGGATTGGCATTATAAGCATCTAAAATAATTTTTAATTGACCTTTCTTTATAATCTGAGAACGATTATTTGTAGGCTTATAGCCCTCTATTGCCTTTTTAATATTATTGACTTGAATTTTAAAGTGATCGCCAAAGGCAATAGCTGCTGCAATGTTTTTATAATTATAACTACCTATTAAATTACTTTTAATAATAGCTTTATTAAATTCTACCACAACAAAAGGATTGGCGTTTAAGAACTTTATTTCATCGGCATCATAACTAAACTGACGTAGCCCTCTGGTTTGTTTTTTTTGAATAGCATCATCTGTATTTACAAAAGCATAGCCTTTTGTTTTTCTGAGATATTCATATATTTCAGACTTGGCTTTTACAACCCCTTCTAAAGAACCAAACCCCTCTAAATGTGCTTTGCCAAAATTGGTGATATAGCCAAAATTGGGTTCAGCTAATTGACATAAAAAAGCAATTTCACCAGGATGATTAGCACCCATTTCTACAATACCAATATCTGTATCTTTTGTCATAGACAAAAGCGTAAGTGGCACTCCAATATGATTATTATAGTTTCCAACAGTAGCACACACCTTAAATTTTTGTGATAAAACAGCCTTTATAAGTTCTTTTGTAGTGGTTTTACCATTACTTCCTGTTAAGGCAATAATGGGTATTTTAAGCTGCTGTCTATGATACCTTGCTAATTGTTGAAGCGTTTTTAAAACATCTTTAACAAGTACAGTTTTACCAGAAGTTTTGTGCTTATTTTCATCAATTACTGCAAGAGCTGCCCCTTTTTTTAGGGCTTCTTCTGTAAATTCATTACCATTAAAATTAGCACCTTTAAGAGCAAAGAAAACAGAATTATCTACAATTTTTCTAGTGTCAGTAACTATTTCACGCCCTGCTATTTGCTTGTATAAATGGTCAATTTTCATCTAAAAAAAATTAAAAGCTCAACACATATAGGTATTGAGCTTTTATGGTTGTATTTTTTATAAATTATTTACGTCTTACAAAATGTGCTTGTCTATCTCTAGACAGTGTTGCAGAGCCTAATCTGTCCATAGCACACCTAAAACCTATAAAATCTGTTGCGGCATATTCTGGTAAATAACGACGTTGCGCTGGGTCTAACCAATAAGCACGATCTTTCCATGAGCCTCCTTTATAAACGCGTAAATTATTATTAATCAGAGTTCTTCTGTTATTTATAGAATCATATTTTTTAATAAGATACCCTTGTTCATTAACTTCAATTTTATTTTTTGGGGAATTATACATTCTAGGAATTAATTCCGCATCGTCCTCGTCTTTATAAAAATATTTATTTGAAGCTAAATCACCATCGTTTAAATCTGCATTATTAGCTTTACGGTAATTGGTACGCATAAAAGCATCGTCTTTTGTAATAGGCACATACTTAATGTTACCTGGTAAGCCTCTAGGGGCTATTTTACCGTTTGGTAAAGTATCTATCTGTAGATTATTATAATCTAAAACAACCACTTTACCCAAAGAATCTATATATGTTTTTTGAAAGCTCGTACCTCTAAAATAATTAAAGTCATTGGCTTGAGAGTCGATAATAGGTCTATAAACGTCTGCAACCCACTCGGCTACATTACCACTCATATTATACAAACCAAAGGCATTAGGTTTATAGGTTTTAACTTGGGCTGTAATATCGGCACCATCACTACTCCAACCTGCAAGACCACTGTAATCACCTTGTCCTTGTTTGTAATTGGCCAACATATCACCTTTATAACGCTTAGAATTATCGCGAGTATATTTACCATTCCAAGTGTATTTTTTACGGCCTCTAATGGTATTGTATTCTCTGTTTTCTACTTCGGCTTTAGCGGCATATTCCCACTCTGCCTCAGTAGGTAGTCTAAATTTTGGCACAAGCAAACCATCAGATATGGTTACATGACGTCCTGTAAACTTAGGTTTTTTAGGTTTTGGTGGCGGTGGTGTATCTGCAACTTGCACAAATGTTGTATCAAGTAAGAGTGAATCTACCTCTACACTTCTTCTCTTACGCGATTTACGCGTACTTCTTTTACTGAAAAAACCACGTTTTTTAGTCGTTAAACTTTTTCTTACAGGTAAGCCTTTATTATAAATAGATGAATCGCCATTAAAGAGTAAGTACGGGTTTTTTAAATAGGTATCTGTTACAAAATGATTTTCACCGTCAACTCTTAAAGAGTCGTCTGCAAAAAGAGGTTTCAGAATACCTTTATCCATTAAAATACGTTCGTTTACTCTGTCTGTTCGCCATTTACAATATTCTACTGCTTGTAACCAAGAAACACCTACAACGGGGTAATCTGCAAAGGCGGGATGTCTTAAATAGGTTTCTGACAATAAGTCTGTAGAACCCAATTTATTTCGCCACACTAAAGTATCTGGAAGCGCTGCTTGATAGATACGTTTGTTTATATCCATTGTATCAGCTTGTGGAAATACACGACTTATCCATTCTAAATAAAAACTGTATTCTTTATTGGTAACTTCTGTCTCATCCATGTAAAATGTGCGTATCTGTTGTCTTACTGGTGTTGTATTCCAATCAAACATTACGTCATCTTGAACATGCCCCATTGTAAAAGTACCTCCTTCTATCAAAATCATACCTGGAGGTGTTTTTTGCCCCCTATAATCTACAGGGGCAGAAAAATTTCCAAAACGGGGATCATTAAAATTCCAACCAGTAAGTGTAGATTTAGAACGCTGCGTTCTAATACAACTCGCTAATACTAAATTAGCTAAAACTATAATTACTAATGTCTTATAAATATTTTTAAATTTCATCCTATATAAAATACTTTGATTTTTTATTTAAACACTTACACAATTCACAATATTAGTAAAATTTAACGCAATTTAACTATAAATTTAAACTTTTTAAAATTATTATTCTGTTATAACGATTGTATTATTTCTTTATTATATGTAATGTTGCATGTATTAAAATAATTCGCACTTAAGCACGTTACAATTTTATGTCTAAAAGAAATCTTCTTTTTTTGGTTTTCACCCTGATTTGGGTTTTACTTACTTCTGCTCAAAAAACTTTTAAAAAGGACTTTAAATTAGAATGGCAATCGCCTCAAAAAGTATTGCTAAATAAATCTTTACAATACAATATTCCTCTTGTAAAAAATAATGTTATTAATCATAATTTACTACCTACTTTTTCTAAAACTTGGCCTTTAAAATCTTCTGGTAAAATAGCCTCTTTCTCTATAACAAACATTAGTTACAAGCCCATAAGCACAAACTTACCAAAAAGCACTTTAAATAAAATACCTGAAAAACCTAAATACAGTTTAGATATAGTAAACAACGCCAATAAATCTGAGTTTCAACTGTATTTAGAACCGCTTGTTAAAAAAGGTAATACTATTTTTAGCATTCAAAATTTTACGCTAAACTATACTACCGAACCTTTAAGAAGTGTTGTTCAAAAAAACACTACTACTCAAAACTCTGTGTTAGCAAATGGTACTTGGTATAAATTTGCAATTGATACAACTGGCGTATTTAAAATTGACCTTAATTTTTTAAAAAATTTAGGGATTAATACAGCCAATTTAAAAACTTCTGATATTCGTATTTTTGGAAATGGTGGCGCTTTATTACCCCAAAAAAATAGTGATTTTAGATATGATGATTTACAAGAAAATGCTCTTTTTGTAAACGATGGTAATGATGGTCTTTTTAATAATAATGACTTCCTTTTATTTTATGCCAAAGGCCCTGATAGCTGGCAAGTAAATCCTGTAAATGGGTTTGTATCTCATATAAAAAACATCTATTCAGACAAAGCTTTTTATTTTATTACTGTCGATCAAGGAGCTGGTAAACGCATAGAAACAAGCACACCAATAACGTCAACTAGCACTTTAGAAATTAGTAATTACAACGATTATATTTTTCACGAAAAAGAAGATGTAAACCTTTTTGCTGTTGGACAACAATGGTTTGGCGAATCATTTAGTATAGAAAATAGCCGAACATTTAATTTTAAATTTAATGATGTTGACACGTCCCAACCCATTTCTATAAAAACAAGAGCAGTAGCATCTTCATCAGTAAGTTCTCAAATGCAAGTTAATCTCAATAGCACTCCTCTCTACACGCTATCCTTTTTTGCCAATTTACCAAATTCGCTCACTTTGGCAAGTGCCACGCAACAATTTACACAAACAAATGTTACTAATGAAGATATTAAAATTGATATCAGTTATAACAATAATGGCAACCCTTCTGCACGTGTCTACTTAGATTATATAGAAATAGCAGGATTTAAACATTTAATTGCGCGCAACAAACAGTTTTCTTTTAGGAATTTTGAAGCGGCTAAAACAGGTATTTCAAAAACCCTGACCTATCATATTACAAATCCCGAAAATATTTTTCAAGTTTGGGATGTGA
>CAZGZH010000088.1:0-6287 GCA_964529645.1 uncultured Flavobacteriaceae bacterium | reverse complement strand
ATGCATATTCCCATTTTTGGCAATGGCGACGTTAATTCTCCAGAAAAAGCCGCTTTGATGCGTGACGAATTTGGTTTAGATGGCGCTATGATTGGGCGCGCCAGCATTGGCAATCCGTGGTTTTTTAAGCAGGTGAAACACTTTTTTAAAACAGGAATGCATTTACCAGAAATAACAATTGCCGAGCGTGTTGCCGTTGCCAGACGTCATTTACAAATGGAAATAGATTGGAAAGTAAAAGAGATTGTAGGTATTATGGAAATGCGCCGTCATTATACCAATTATTTTAGAGGGATTCCGCATTTTAAACCCTATCGACTCAAATTAGTAACTACCGATAGTTTAGAAGAACTTAACTTAGTTTTTGAGGAGATATTAGAGGTGTTTGGGTGAATAGGCTTGGGGTGAAAGGTAAAGGGTATTGGTCTAAAGGATAATTATTATGTGATTTCAAAAAATTGATTAAATATTTTTTTGCTATTCTCTTGTAAAACAATTAGCTTCGCTTATCGGATGATATAGCTGATTGAAACCAATCCTTATCTTCTGTCTTAGCAATAACTAATGCCCGTAAAAAAAACCACAGAACAGTTCATTACTGAAGCCAAAGAAATTTATGGAGACAAGTATGATTACTCCAAAGTAAAATATAACAGTAGTAACCATAAAGTAACAATTATTTGTCCTGAACATGGAGAGTTTCAAAAAACACCTCAAAAACATCTAATAGGACAAGGCTGTAGAGTTTGCAGAGGTTACATTGCTTTAACTCAAGAATCCTTTATAGAAAGAGCTCAAAAAACCCACGGCAATCTTTACGATTATTCTAAATCAGTTGTTAAATCAAAAAAGGATAAAGTTTCAATCATATGCGAACAACATGGTCTATTTGAACAACTTCCTAGCAACCATATAAAAGGACACGGTTGTCCAAAGTGTGGGCAATTATCAAGAGCTGCTAGACAAAGTTATTCAAAAGAAGATTTTATAAAAAGCGTTTGTTCTATTCATCAAAACAAGTACAATTATTCTGCCGTAAAGTATAAAAATAGCCAAACCAAAATTGAAATAATCTGCCCCCTACATGGCTCTTTTATGATGAAACCGAATAGTCATTTTAATGGACAAGGGTGCCCAACATGTGGCAGAATATCGGCAAAGGAAAATATTGCTTTAGATTATTCAGTCTTTTTAGAAAGAGCAGAAAAAATACATCAAAATAGATATGAATATTTGGAGAATAGCTATATAAACTATACTATGAAAATGAAGATGTTTTGTTCAGAACATGGTTTTTTCACTCAAACGCCACATTCTCATATTTCTATGAGAACTGGCTGTCCTCACTGTGGCATTATTCAAAGAGCAAAGTCAAATCAGAAGGAATGGAATGGTGTTCATAACTTGTTTTTAGATGTACATGGTGGACGATATAATTATGACGAAAGTTCATACATAGATGTAAGCACCAAAATGAAGATTAAGTGTAACACTCATGGTTGGTTTATGCAGAAACCATATCAGCACTACGGTGGTTCTGGATGTAATAAATGCGCCATTGAAGAAGTTCACGAAAAACAAAAAATTGATTTCGATGAATTTAAGAAACGTTCGATATTAATCCATGGCTCTCGTTACAAATATTTCGAAGACGAATACATAGATATCTTTACACCAGTAAAAATATCTTGCGATAAGCATGGTGAATTTTACCAGAAGCCACGTGATCATTATCGAGGTTCGGGTTGTTCAAAATGTCTTAGTAGTCGCGGAGAAAATACGATTCGTTTGATTTTACAAGAACTAAAAATTGATTTTGAGGAACAAAAAACATTTGATGACCTAATCTATAAGAGGAGGCTAAAGTGTGACTTTTTTCTTCCAAATGAAAATATAGTTATCGAGTATAATGGACTTCAACACTATGATCCTATACCAATTTTCGGTGGTTTAAAAGGATTGAAAGAAGGTCAAAAAAGAGATTTAATTAAATATAAATATCTATCTGAAAACAATATTATTCTGATTATCGTTAGGTATGACAATACTGATATAAAGAGCTATCTTAAAAACAAATTAAATATTGTTAAAAGCAACTAAAAACATACAAGTTTTTTGCTTCCTTTGATAAATTTTGGTTTGAAAATGATACTTAACTTTAAAAGAAAATATTAGGAAAGAGTCTGTACGACTTCCTAGCCTTAACCGATAAGCGTAACCTAAATTCTTAATACTTTGTACTAGATACTAGCTACGATAATCCAGAAATAACACCCTCATCGTCGATAAACATATTTTCTGAAGCGGGTTTAGCAGGCAACCCTGGCATACGCATCATTTTTCCTAAAATAGGAATGATAAACCGCGCCCCCGCGGCAATTTCTACTTCACGTACATTGACTTTAAAATTTTTGGGACGTCCTCTAAGGAGTTCGTTATCCGACAAAGATTTTTGTGTTTTCGCCATACAAATAGCAAAATCGTTAAAGCCTAATCGGTCAACACGCTTTAAATTGAGCTCTGCTTTTTTATCGTAAGTCACTTTTTCTGCGCCGTATATTTCTTTGGCTATACGTTCTATTTTTTGTTTAACAGGTAAACTATAATCGTACAATGGCTTAAAAGTTTTTGTTTGTTTTTCTACCACATCCACAACAGCCTTCGCCAAGTCTTTTGTGCCTTTACTGCCTTTAGCCCAACCTTCAGACAAGACTGCTTGTACTCCCATTTTAGCACATTTATCAATAACATACTGAATTTCTTTTTTACTATCGGTTGTAAAAGCATTTACAGCCACAACAGGCTCTATGTTAAATTTGCGGATATTTTCTATGTGTTTTTCAAGATTCTCAAAACCTTTAACTACAAAGCCTAGGTTTTTCTTGTTGTATTCGTCTTTGGCGGCACCACCGTGATAACGCAAAGCACGAATAGTGGCTACCAAAACCACCGCTTTAGGGTTTAATCCGGCTGTAGCACATTTAATATTTAGGAATTTTTCGGCCCCTAAATCGGCACCAAATCCCGCTTCTGTAATGACATAATTAGCCAAAGATAAGCCCATTTTTGTAGCTATAATTGTGTTTGTTCCTTGGGCTATATTGGCAAAAGGACCGCCGTGAATTATAGCAGGATTTCCTTCGAGTGTTTGCACTAAATTAGGTTTAATGGCGTCCTTTAGCAGGATAGCCATCGCATTTTCAGCTTTTAAATCGCGGGCAAAAATGGCTTTTTTGTCATAAGTAAATCCAATAAAAATAGCGCCCAAACGTTCTTTTAAATCTTTAAAATTTTCTGACATACACAAAATGGCCATAATTTCTGAAGCGGGCGTAATATTAAAACCATCTTCACGCGGAATACCATTTGCTGTGCCTCCTAAACCAATTATGATATTTCGCAAAGCGCGATCGTTCATATCAATGACACGTTTCCAAGAAACAGTCCGCGCGTCAATACCTAAATTGTTGATTTTACTCTGAATATTATTATCAATCAAAGCCGACAATAAATTATTGGCTTTTTCTATAGCGTTAAAATCTCCTGTAAAATGGAGATTGATATCCTCCATAGGAATTACTTGCGAATAACCGCCACCCGCAGCACCACCTTTTATGCCAAAAACAGGTCCTAAAGAAGGTTCTCTTAAAACCACGCAAGCATCAGTGCCAATAGCATTTAAACCTTCGGTTAAACCTATAGAAACAGTTGTTTTACCTTCGCCAGCAGGTGTTGGCGTTAAAGCCGTAACCAATATTAAATTATTGTCTTTAATTTTATTTTCATCTATTAAATCTAGAGGTAATTTGGCTTTATAATGGCCGTATAGCTCTAGTTTATTTTCATTTATATTTAGTTTATTGGCAATATTTTTTATGGGTTGAATACTTGCTTTTTGAGCAATTTCTATATCTGATAAATAGGTCATAAATTCAAAATTTGAATGCAAAGGTACTAAGCTAAAGTGGGCTTTTAAAATCCTAGGCTTTAATTTGTCAAATCTCTAATGAAGTTATATATTTGCACGTTTAAAATTAATGCCACATTAAATTATAAAATAATGCAAAACAAAGGACTTATACGATTATTTGCCATCCTTTTTGGATTGGTCTGTGTTTACCAATTATCCTTTACTTGGTTTGCCAAAAATGTTGAAAAGAATGCTGCTACTTATGCTAAAGGCGAACGTGCTTATCTAGACTCTGTTGCCAATAAACCTGTTGTTGATCTTGGAATTGCCAGCTTTACTTATAACGAAGTTAAAGGTAAAGAAATAAATTTAGGACTCGATTTAAAAGGCGGTATAAACGCTACATTAGAAGTATCTGTAAAAGATATTTTAATTGGTTTATCTAACCACTCTAAAAATCCTACATTTAACAAAGCACTAGAAGAAGCTACAAAAGCCCAAAAAGGCAGTAACAGCGATTATATTACTTTGTTTTTTGATGCTTTCGAAAAATTGAGCAACGGTGGCATTAAATTAAGTGATCCTAAAATATTTGGCAACAAATCTCTGCGCGACAAGATTAACTTTAAAATGTCTGATGTAGAAGTACAACCAAAATTGAGAAAAGAAGTTAATGGCTCTATTAATACTGCTTTCGAAGTATTGAGAAGCCGTATAGATAAATTTGGCGTAACGCAACCAAACATACAACGTGTGGCACAATCGGGTAGGATTTTAATAGAATTACCTGGCGCTAAAGATATAGACCGTGTTAAAAAGTTATTGCAAAGCACAGCCGAATTACAGTTTTGGGAAGTATATACTAACCAAGAAACGGCTGTATTTTTCCAACAAGTTGATGCTACTTTAGCAAAACTTTTAAAAACTGAGGAGGGTACTAAAGCTAAAAAAGACTCTAAAATAGATGATCTTTTAGGCGAAGTAAAAGACTCTGTAGACAATAAAAAACTACATCCTTTTTATGCTGTATTTTATCCAAGTATCCCACAAACTGAGAATCAAAAAAGCTCTCGTATAGGAACGGCAACTTTAACAGACACAGCTACTGTAAATAAATATTTAGCTATGCCAGAAGTACGCGCTTTATTGCCAGACAATATGCGTTATACTAAGTTTTTATGGGATGCTAAACCCATTACAAATTCAGAAGTTATCTATTTATATGCTATAAAATCTAACCGCGAAGACAGAGCCCCTATTGAAGGTGATGTAATTGAAGACGCACGTCAAGCTTTCGATCAGTTTGGTGCCAATCCAGAAGTTAGTATGACTATGAACAGCAAAGGTTCTAAATTATGGGGCAAAATGACAACAGCCAATGTTGGCAATTTTGTAGCTGTTGTTTTAGATAACTATGTCTATACGGCACCACGTGTAAATGACGCCATTACATCTGGTCGCACTTCTATTTCTGGTAATTTTACAATTACAGAAGCACAAGATTTAGCCAATGTTTTAAAAGCAGGTAAATTGCCTGCACCTGCACAAATTATTCAGTCAGAAATTGTAGGTCCTTCATTGGGTCAAGAAGCTATAGATAGTGGTGTCAACTCCTTCTTATTAGCACTAGCACTTATATTATTATGGATGATATTGTATTATGGTAAAGCCGGTGTTTTTGCCGATGTTGCCTTGGTAACAAATATATTATACATTTTTGGTGTCCTAACAGGTTTTGGCGCCGTTCTTACTTTACCTGGTATTGCTGGTATTGTATTAACAATTGGTATGTCGGTTGATGCCAACGTCCTTATTTACGAACGTATTAAAGAAGAATTTATAAAAGGAAAAGGCACAAAAGAAGCTATTAGAGACGGATTTGGCGGCGCTTTATCGTCAATCTTAGATGCTAATATTACAACGCTTTTAACCGGATTGATTTTATTTATTTTCGGATCTGGTCCTATTAAAGGATTTGCTACTACTTTAATGATTGGTATAATGACGTCATTATTTAGTGCCATATTTATCACACGCTTATTTATTGAGTGGTATATGAAAAAAGACCGTTCTTTAACTTTCGATACAAAAATTACACGTAATTGGTTTAAAAATCTTGATATCGAATTCTTAAAAAATCGCAAAATAGCCTTCTTTATATCTGCTGCAATTATATTAGCAGGATTGGTATCATTGTTTACAAACGGCTTAAATTATGGTGTTGACTTTAAAGGGGGACGTACTTATACCGTCCGCTTTGAAAAAGCTGTGAGTCCTACAGAAGTTGGCGATGCTTTAAAAGTAGTATTTGGATTTCGGTATGGCGTCGGGTATGGAAAGTGATGGCCGTAATGGATAGATGAGGTTGGACATCGTA
>CAZGZH010000087.1:0-6303 GCA_964529645.1 uncultured Flavobacteriaceae bacterium | reverse complement strand
CGTATTTTTTGCGGCCATAGTTTTTTAATTAGAAAAGTGTATGCTAATAATGTTGCGTCTGAAGAAGCCGAAGATACTGGAAAGTTAATTGCCGCATTTTTGACCTTGTTAAAATTATGAGCGGTAATTAGTTCAAATCGTCGTCGGCGCCCTAAAGCAGTTTGAATTTCTCCTTTTTGTTTTACTTCTTCAATTATTTGCGTTTTCCAATTAGTCGCGCGATGCATAACTGTTTGATATTTGTGTACTAAATCACGAGCTGTAGCTAAAGGTAATCCCGCATCAGCTGCAAAACTGTGTTCAGTACCCCCGTAAGCAAAAGCAAAATTAAACATTTTAGCCATCATGCGTTGTTCTTTAGTAAATTCAGGTCCAAACATAATTGCAGCTGCTTCAGAATGCAAATCTCTTTCATGTAAATATACGTCAAATAAAAACTCGTCTTGAGAATACCAAGCTAGCCAACGTAGTTCCGCTTGTGAAAAGTCGGCAGAAAGAACAACTGTTCCGGGGGCTGAAACAAAAAGACGACGAATAAGTTTTCCTTCCGGCGTGTAGGCGCGCGGAATAGTAAGTAAAAGGCCCGCAGTTAATCGACCTGTTTTAGTACCCGCTAAATTATATTCAAAGTGAACACGTTGATTTTGATCTGTGTATTGAAGTAGTTTTTTAACATATGTTGAAAGTAGTTTAGCCCAACGACGGTATTCTGATAAAGCTGTAACAGCCGGATGACCTGTTTTAGACAAACTCAATAATGCCTCTTTATTAGTCGAACGAGGATTAAGTTTATATCCTCGAGGCGAAGGTAATTTTAAAATATCGTAAAACAATTTAGCAACTTGTTGCGGTGAAGCGGGATTTAGTGTTGGCAGACCAAAGTTACGTAGTTCAGTA
This sequence comes from uncultured Flavobacteriaceae bacterium, assembly GCA_964529645.1. Taxonomy (GTDB): domain Bacteria; phylum Bacteroidota; class Bacteroidia; order Flavobacteriales; family Flavobacteriaceae; genus CG1-02-35-72. The sequence continues at coordinate 5,406 of CAZGZH010000087.1, read as the reverse complement.
GTTAAACGATCAACTTGTTTTTGCATGTACTGTGTTACTTCAACTAACTGTTCTTGATCAAGAATAAAACCAGATTGTTCCATCAATACAATAGTATTTACTACTTTATTAAGTACTTTTTGATACGGCCAATCGTATAAATTTTTATCTTTTAATTTCTGAATAAATAACAACCACAATTTCTGTGTTACAATTACATCTAAAGCTACATACTTATATAATAATTTTCGAGGTGCCAATGAATAACTATCTACTTTTGGATGCTTCAAATACATGTGAATTTCGGCGTCGTAATTAGGTAAATTAAAATAAACACCCGATAATCGTTTTAAGCCGTGTGTTCGTTGTCGCTCATCTAAAACATAGTGCATCAACAAAGTATCGTCCGCAATATGAAAACTAAGAGAACCATTAAAATGATGTATTAAATATTTCGCATCAAATTTTACATTGTGTCCAATCCACCCAGCAGGCCGTTCCAGTAAAGAATGTAATAGAGGTTGTGCTTCGGGTAAATGAAATAGTTTTTCAGAAATTACAATTGCCTGATCTTTTTTCCAACAAAGAGCGGCACATAAAATATAACCGTTCCACCACTCGTTAGGTTTACTGTCTTTCATATTTTTATGTGTTGTTTCTAAATCAATAATAATCGGTAAAGAATCCGGAACATTGCTGTTAATAGCAGCTATAACTTGTTTTAATTGAATTAAAGAAGTAATAACTTTATATTGAGGTGATGACATTGAAAACACTGGTTGAGTTAATTTAAACACGTCGCGAACAAAGTCCGGAAAAAGATCTTCTTGCATTCGAAGTAATACTGGCGGATTATGTGTAGTCAAGATTGATATGTCGTTTACTTGACGCCACACGCTTATAAAATTAGAAGTTTTTTCTTTTATACCGTTAGCAATTAAACCGTTATAAAGCACAGTTCCGAAAAACAATACTCGTTTTGTTTTTGTTTTTTTGAGTAACATAAAAAATTCTTTTTGAACGGAAGCCAACTCTTCTAAAAGAAAATCAATATTTGAAACAGATTGAAATGTTGCAATATCAATAATAGTAAAATCATCTAATATCCAAGAAGTTTCACTTAACGCAGCTTGAAAAAGTTGCATATCGTCAGCTGAAAATTGACGCGTCGATCGTTGCACACCCCCCGGAACTAACCTCACTAATGTTGCTTTTGACTGTGTTGCTTGTTGCACTATTCGAAATTGTGTTTGCATCAAAGACCTACCTCCAAACCGCACCACTGAGCTACAATACGAATATTTTGAACAATGTTTTCTTCTTGTGATATAGTTGGTACAATGTTAAAATAATCTTTAGGGCGATGAGGCCGACCTATAACTTCTGGTGCGTGTAGACCCAACTCTGAATTTAAAACAATGTGACTTAAAGCAGCATGTATGGGTAAAGCCGAATCAATAGAACGTATCCACGGAAATTTTTTCCTTATGTATAACACTTCTATTGGATCCGACCAAATACCCAATAAATGATATGCTTTATTATTTCGAACGCGACCAGAGGATTCTAAAAAAGATATTGCACCTAAACGACCGCCTGGATGCCAAAAATCGTCTAAAACTTTAGGCAGCGCAATAGTGTCAATTTCAGCGTTTGTATTCATCCAATCAAAGCACTGCACCCAGTCAAACTCATTATAACCTTGTGCCACAGCTTGAATTTTAACAGGTAGATCGGAAGAACGTATTATTTCTATAAATTGCTGGGTTTTTTTTCTTGTTGCATCGTTGTTTCGAAATACGTCCGTTGCAACTACTTCTGAAGCTCCAATTGCTTTAACAGCGTTAATCAATTCCTTGGTTCTTAAAGCATGACCCAACTCCCATAAAGAATTGTCCAAAATAATGTAACGACCTTTTAAAGAAAGTCGCTGATACAAAGAACGGTATTTTTCATTGTGCAAAACTTCAAAAGCTAAAGCCATGTGATACAAAAATGAATCTGAAAATAAATGTTTTTGAAGCACTGAAAGCGGCGCGATATGTGCAAAGTGAATCATTTTAATCTTCTCCGTTTTTTGCTGATGTACGTTTAAAAAAAGCCGCAAATGCTTGAGAACCTGCAATAAGAAGTAGTGCTTCTTGAGCATGTACTAAAGCCACCGGATCTTCTTCTCGAAGAGAGGTTAAAAGACGATCTGTTGCCAACTGAATGGCTTGGGCAAAATCGCGATTGCCTTTAGGAAAGTTTCGCCACATTGGTTCAATTTCTTCGTTGGACTGCAATATTTCAAGCATTTTCAAAGCATCTTTAAACTGCTCTTCAATAGCCTCGGCCCACCAACGATATAATTTTTGCACCATTTGTCGTTCAAGAGGATGAACTGCAACATTTAGAGTACTTGTTGAAGACAAAACAGATAATTGTGTTTTTTTATTCTTGTTCATTAGTGGGCAGTCCTTTCTCTTTTTGGTTTTATAAAAGGCGCAGCATCGCCCCAATCAATTTCAATTTCATAAGGTACCGGATCAATAACTCCAGCGGCTTTAAAAGCATCGATGCGTTCCACACATGTAGGACAAACACCGCACTGTTTTTCGCGACCGGTGTAGCAACTCCAGGTTAGATGATAGGGTGCTTTTAATTCAATTCCAAAAATGCAAACATCGCGTTTTGTAAAAGTTTCAAAAGGAACTTGAAGACTTACATGTTCATAAGTGCCAGCACTGACAGCGAGTTGCATCGCATGTAAAAAAGGAGGTGTACAGTCGGGATAAGCAGCGTTATGTGCGTCTAAAGCGTGAATACCTAATACAATTTGAGCAGCGTTTCGAATTTCAGCTAGTGTAGTCAAAGTAGCAACAATGTGTGCATTACGAAAGGGTACAACTGTTGGTGACGGTCCTTCGCTCTCTAAAATTTCTTCGTAAGTCATTAACGGCATTTCAGCTCCGTCGTCAATTAACGCTGATACGGCGCCTTTAAAAAGTCGAGGCGGTAGTTCAATAACATCAAAAGGTATTTGATAGTATTCAGCTACTTGTTGAGCACGTTTTAATTCTGCGTCTTGGTGTTTTTGACCGTATTTAATGGCTACTGCTTCAACTTCACTGTTATCTTGTAACATTAAAGCTAGAGCCGTAGTACTGTCTAAACCACCGCTTAAAGCAACAATAGTTTTCATTTGTTATTCTCCTTTTTATTTGTTTGAGTTTTAGGCGTACTAAAAGACGTTGTGCGGGGTTGAAAAGTTGCTGTTAAATTTTCGGGTATATCTAAACCTCCTGCAAAAGCACGTGAAAGACTAATAGCGTAAGTCCACCACGTTTTATTATTGTAGGTCCGCGCAACGCGACCTAGAATATATTGGCCCTTTTCATCAATGGGTCCTGAACTTGTTCGCTCACGAAGTTGAGCTTTTAAAGCGGGTAAATCTAGTAAAGCTAAATTTGCACGGCGGCGTAATTGAACCCACCAATTATAAGCAGATGTTAAATGAACATATAAAGTATTAGTTGTTGTATCGTAGCTATAACTAAATCGTTGATGTTCGCCTGTGGGTGAAAGACCAACTTCTGTAACTATATCTTGTATAAATTCATCTACTAGTAAAAGAGTACGTCCTAGTAAAGGATTGATAATATCTTCTAGTTGCGCTGTAATTTGTGTAATAAATTCGGTAGTAACAGCCGGCCAATCTGTAATACCCGTTAACTGCATAAATTGCGCCCACATCTGCAATCCTGCTACATAAACCGCAATATTTCGCCGTATTCTGTCCGGAAGTGTAGTATCTATAGCTTTATGCGTTAAATCAAAAGCCTCAAACCAACTAATTTCATTTTTTAAAGTGAACAAAATGTATTGCGCACCCAAAAACTGAAGACGTTCCGGATATTTGGTTAATTCTGAAAAAGTTTGATAGGCTTCAGTTCCTTCACGAATAGCTTCAGGACGCATATTTATTTGAATCATTCTTTCAAGCGCTGCGGGGTCACTAACTGAATCCTCACCGTCGATAGTAAAAGGGGCAGACAGGGGATATTTCTCAATTGTCTGGTTGGGGCGCCCGCGAGCATCTTGACCTGTGTCGTATGCTAAAAGCACATAACGTAAAATACGATGTGCAGCATTTCCAAGATTACTCCGGCGAAACTCAGAAAAACTTATAGGAATCCCGTTAGTCGACCCCAGCAGCGATAACATAACAAACTTTGTAGTATTACAATCATAAGCAACACCGTGACGATATCCGGCTAACATTTGAATAACTTTAGTTATTATTGATGTTTTACCGGATCCGCGAGTACCGAAAAGATTAAGAATTGGAAATCGAATATTTTGACTTTCTAATCGGGTTTTATATGGTGCGGCAGCCCACCAACCCAGTATAGGAAAAACAACAGCTGCATCGTTAATTTTGGGGTATAAAGAGGAAAACCAGGCGGCTGCAGTTTTTAAATTTGCTTCATCTGTTTGAAGAAGATAAAAAACTTCTGGTCGTTCTAAACGTGTCGGTAAAACAACAATTTGTGGTGTTGCTACTTCACCCGTACTATCTAAAACTTGTTCAGAACCGACCCATACTCCGTTGTGATAGCCTAGCTGGGCAGTGCCTTGTTTTTTAGGTAATCCTTTTTGTTGTAATCGTTGAACCAAATAAGGTAATAAACGACGAACTTGTGTATCTGTACCTAACCACTGCCAGGCCGCCACATACAATTCTCGAAGTAATGACAGTGATTGAGAAAAAGCACTTCGAGGAAAAACTACATTAGACCAGGTATAACCATTGCATTTAACAGTACCTACTAACGAATCTTGTGCTGGTGGTTTGTCGCCAGTTAAAAGTAATTCCGGTTCAAAAACAAAAGTAGATAATTGAACTGGATTTCTATTGCGGCCTCCTAAATACCAGTACGCTTCATCTTGTTCGTAAAGACCGTCAAACTCTTGTGCAGCTAAAACCACGCCTTCAGCAATTCCTGTTTCAGTGCGTGCTCGCTGTAAAGTGTGCTGTAAATAACGTTGACCTCTGTGTTTATTTTCTCGTACTTTATCACCGATAGCATGCTGAAAAAATAATTGGGTAATGCCGTTATTTGTAAAACCTAAACGAATTAAACTGGTAATAAGAAACCAGTCGCGTTCAGAGCGTGACTTAAAACCTTGAGAATTTCCAGACAGTATCTTTTGTTCGATTTTTTGAGGTAAGTTTAAAGCGCATTGTAAATCTGTAAAATTATATTGTCGTGTTTCTGCAAGTTTTAACAATCGTACAGGCAGTGGTGGTGTTTGCTTGTGATTAAAAGTATCCGGCACCCTCATAAGACGTGTAACATCAAAAACAGCGTCGCCGCCCACTTGTGAACGTATTTGATCTACTAATTCAGATACTTCTGAAACTTCTTGAATAGGTCTATTTAA
>CAZGZH010000086.1:0-6308 GCA_964529645.1 uncultured Flavobacteriaceae bacterium | reverse complement strand
TTGCATCCTTATAAAGATTTGCAATTTCAGGCAATAAATATTCTAAATAGTCACTTCCATATATTGTCGAAGTGCTGGCAATAATCATTTTTTTCATAAGCTTATTTTACATCAATTAAAGCCGTCCAAATACTTAAAGTATCCTTATCAACTCGTGTCCAAATAGGCCGTACAACACCGTTGTAAACGCTGAGATTTGTATAATCACCAAAAAACACATTGTTACGTGCTATAAAGGGTTTTTCAGAAATTGTAGTATTCGTAAAACTGTTGCCACCATCTGTAGAAACAGCTAAAACAACATCTGTGTTAGTATCGGTATATTTATGTCTGTCATAAAATAAAATATAAACATAACCTGTTTTAGCATCCACACTCATCCAAGTTAAAAACTGATGTGTTTTAGTATTATCTTGATTTACTTTTATGGGTTGACTCCAATTAGTACCACCATCTACAGATTTTACTATAAAAATATCTGTATTATCTTTGCCGTTTCTTTGGTCAGCAAAATTTATATAAATAGTCCCTTTGTAGTTGCTTTCACTAATATCTACGCCAGTAACAGGCATACCATTTGTACGGTTAAGTCCGGGTACTTCAAAATTCCATCCAGCAATTTGATTTGACGCTACAATATCTTTTTCTAGCCAAGTCTTACCGCCATCAGTACTTTTATCAAAATAAATTTTTCCGTCATAAGACCAAGCTACATAAATTTCGCCATTTGGGCCTACCGAAGGGACAGCCCCCTCTGTAGTTAAATCGTCATCTAAAGCATTACCTTCAAATTGTGATAACTGGATGGGCTTGCGCCAAGTTAAACCATCATCTGTAGATTTTGAAAATAAAATACGTGATTTGTCTTCGGGTTTTTTACTACCGTACTTATCAAACTCAGTCCACGACATGTAAATTTCGTTATTATAAGGATTTACCGCTAGCCATTCTTTATCTTGTTGCTTTGGCGCATTTAAACCTACACCAGCACCGCTACTCCATGTTTTACCACCATCAGTAGATTTCTGAACTACCATGCGGTCTAAAATTTTATCACTACGCCAATTTGTACCATCTGGATCTGATAAATGTGCGTAATAAAAATGCCCCTTAGTATCGGCAATAACACAAGTGTCTCCCCAAATACCGTGTTCAGATTTTAACCTATTTGTCGTCCACGTTTTACCACCATCAAAAGAAGTGTGGTAAAAGTTTATAATAGACCCTGCTACAATGTTTTGTGTATTTGTTGGATTTATAAAAATACTTGGCTCTGAAGGGCCTAAGCCATTACCTAATTGTCTTCCAAAAATTTTTACATTTTTAAACGAAGTTATTTTAAGGTCCTTTTGGGCAACAGTACTTTTACAAGACACCAATCCGAGAAAACAGAAAATATAGAGAAATCGCATTACAATTTTATTAAATTTACATCCTCAAAAATACACTTTTTAGAATGACTCTTTTAAAAAAAATAATTATTCTGCTAATCATCCCTCTTATGGCTTTTGGAATGCACAAGTATTATATAAGCCTCACACAAATTAACTATAAAGCAAAAGAAAAATCGCTCCACATAACAATGCGGCTTTTTATAGATGACTTAGAAAAATCTTTAAACAATAATTTTAGTAAAGAGTTTAAATTAGATACATCAAAAGAACTCCCAAAAACGAATAATTATATTGCTTTCTATATAAACAGCAATTTCATTATAAAAGTTAATGACACAATTAGAAATTACACCTTTTTAGGTAAAGAATACGAAAATGATGTTGTCTATTTTTATTTGGAAGTTGATAGCGTCTTGCAAATAAAAAATATTGGTATTCAAAATACTATTTTAATGAAGGAATTTGATTCACAACAAAATATTATCAAATTAGACATAAACAATCAAAAAAAGACAATGATTTTGAATAAATCAAATGATAAAGATTTGTTAAATTTTTAAATTCCTAAAGGCAATTCTCAATAATTAAGTAGTTTTATTACCTAATAATAACCAACCCTTAATTATGAAAAAACTATATTATGTGTTTGTAATTTTGTTTGTTTCTTCAACAATTTTTGCGCAAGAGCAAAAACCAGTTAAGAAAGGTCACACAAACATCAGCAAATTTAGGCAGTTAAAACAAGAGCTTGCTACACCAAATATGTTTAGAACAGCCTCTGGAGCACCAGGGCCTTCTTATTACCAACAACAAGCCGATTATAAAATGGATATCGTTTTAGACGATAAAAACCAAAAATTAAGCGGCGAAGAAACCATTACTTACTATAACAATTCACCAGATGTATTAACATATTTATGGGTACAGCTCGATCAAAATATACGTGCCCCCAATTCTAAAACGCCAGATATTCAAGGAGGTGACCCAAGTTTTGGTTATAAAGCAAAACAATACGTAGAAGATTTTATGGGAAAACCATTTCAAGGAGGCTTTCATATTGAATATGTTAAAGACATCAATGGTAATGATTTAAAGCACACTATTAATCGTACGATGATGCGCATTGATATACCTACACCAATGCAGCCAAATACGAGCTATTCTTTTAAAATTAAATGGTGGTATAACATCAATAATTATCTAGCTAAAAGAGGTCGTTCTGGTTATGAACATTTTGAAAAAGATGGTAACAACTTATATGTTATTGCACAATTCTATCCAAGAATGGCTGTGTATAATGATGTAGAAGGGTGGCAAAATATGCAATTTTGGGGTCGTGGAGAATTCACATTAACCTTTGGTAATTACGATGTAAATATAACCACACCGGCCGACCATGTTTTAGACGGAACTGGTTTTATGGTAAACCGTAAAGATATGTTTAGCAGAAAGCAATGGAAACGCTATCAAAACGCTACAAAAACTTTTGATAAGCCTGTTGTAATTGTCACGCAAGAAGAAGCTGAAAAAGCCGAAAAAGGGTTCTCGAATAAGACTAAAACTTGGCAATTACATGCCGATAATGTACGCGATTTTGCTTTTACAAGCTCAAGGAAATTTATTTTTGACGCCATGGCTGTAAAGATTGGTGGCAAAACGGTTATGGCAGAGTCGTTATATCCTAAAGAAGGTAATCCACTTTGGGGCGATTATTCAACAAGAGTTGTAGCCAATACAATAGAAATATACTCTAAACACCTTGTAGATTATCCATATCCTAAAGCGATATCAGTTCATGCCAAACAACAAGGTATGGAATACCCTATGATTTGTTGGAATTACGGTCGTCCAAATCCAGATGGTACTTATTCTAAACGCACTAAAAACGGTATGATTGGTGTTATTACACACGAAGTGGGTCACAACTGGTTCCCCATGATAATTAACTCAGACGAACGTCAGTGGACGTGGATGGATGAAGGCTTAAATTCTTTTACAGAAATGTTAGCCGAAGCTAATTTCCAAAAAGACTTCCCCTCTAGAGGATTTCCAAAAAACATTACCCGTTATATGGATGGCGATCAAAGTAAAATAGCTCCTATTATGAGTCAATCTAATAATATATATCAATTTGGCAGTAACGCTTATGCTAAACCTGCAGCAAGTCTATATATTTTAAGAGAACTGATTTTAGGTCACGATTTATTTGATAAAGCCTTTAAAACATATGCCCAACGTTGGGCTTTTAAACACCCTACTCCTGCTGATTTCTTTAGAACTATGGAAGATGCTTCTGCAACCGATTTAGATTGGTTTTGGCGCGGTTGGTATTACACAACAGATTATGTTGATATTGGTATTAAAAAAGTGAGCCAATATGTATTGACAACAACACCTACAAAACGCGCCAAATTTGTTGCAAAACGTTATGGTATTAGTTTAGATAAATATGTTTTCTTAGTAGATAAAGATTCTAAAGATTATAAACCAGAAATGGATAATGTTAAAAATCCTAAAAAGGATTTTAAAATGTTAGACAATTACTTAACTAAAAACTTTACGGCAGAAGAACGCAAAGCTTTAAAAGATACCAAGTATTTCTACAAAGTAACCTTTGAAAAACCTGGTGGCTTGGTTATGCCTATCGTAGCGCGAATTACTTACGAAGATGGTAGCGTAGATAATAAATACTATCCCGCTCAAATATGGCGCTTTAACGATAAAGAAGTGAGTAAATTAATTACTTCAGATAAGGCCATAAAATCTATTCAATTAGATCCAAACTTATTGACAGCCGATGTTAATCTTAAAAATAACAGCTGGCCAAAGAAAAAAGAAGATTCTAAATTTGACAAGTTTAAAAAGAAATTAAAAGACTAAATTAAAAAACGTAAAAATAAAAAGGCTCAAATAAAATTATTTGAGCCTTTTTGCATTCAGGGGGTTATAATTAGGGGGGTTAAACTAACAATATTTTCTTGTTTTACTTCTGTAATAATAAAAGTACTATGCGTACTGCCTATATAATCTAAGGTTGTTAATTTGTCATTTATAAAATTGCGATAAGCTTTCATATTTTTGACAATTACTTTTAAAATATAATCGTATTCGCCACTTACATTATAACATTCTAAAACCTCTTTTAAACTCTTGACATCTCTTTCAAATTTCATTATAAATTCATGGGAATGTCTTATCAATTTAATCTGACAAAAAACGATAAAATTTCTATCAATTTTTTCTTTGTTTAGAACAGCCACATATTTTTCTATAAAACCAATTTTTTCAAGCTTTTTAATCCGCTCATAAACGGCTGTTACCGATAGCCCCAATTTTACAGCAATAATTTTAGTTGACGTTTTACTGTCTTGCTGCAAATAGTGCAACAAATTTTTATCGATGTTATCAAACGCCATTTTGTAATTATTTCTTTAATATGACAATAATACACATTTATTTTGTAATTTTTACAGTTTTATTGTTTTATTTAGTTTTTTTTACGGTTTATGTAAATTTTAATAGTAATATATATTACTTATTTGTTATTTTACATATATTTTTAAATATAGATAAAATGAAATTTAAACCAGCTAATAACATTCAAGATTTACAATATTTTGGCGAATTTGGAGGTGTTAATCCTTCAATATCAGATTCTTCTACCTATACTTTTATGGCTGCAAAGTCTATGATGGACACTTTCGAAGGCAATACAGAAGGCTGTTATTTGTACTCACGTCATTCAAGTCCTAGTAATTTGTATTTGGGCGAAGCACTTGCGGCTTTAGAAGGCACCGAAACCGCAAACGTGGCTGCTTCTGGCATGGGGGCTATTACACCAACACTTATGCAATTATGCAATGCTGGAGATCATATAATTTCTTCGCGTACTATTTATGGTGGCTCTTATGCTTTTTTAAAGAATTTTTTACCAAAATTTAACATTGCTACTTCTTTTGTCGATATAACAAACCTCAAAAAGGTAGAAGAAGCCCTTACAGATACTACCAAGGTATTGTATTGCGAGTCGGTTAGTAATCCGCTTTTAGAAGTAGCCGACATTCTCAGTCTTTCTAAAATTGCTAAAAAATACAACTTGACTTTAGTTGTCGATAATACCTTTTCTCCTTTGAGCATCTCTCCTATTAAGCTTGGCGCTGATATAGTTATTCATAGCCTTACAAAATTTATAAACGGAACAAGTGATACCGTTGCTGGAGCTGTCTGCGGCACTCAAGAATTTATAAATAGTCTGCGTAATGTAAACGACGGTGCTAGTATGCTTTTAGGTCCCGTTATGGATAGCATGCGCTCGGCGAGTGTCTTAAAAAACATGCGCACATTACATATTCGTATGAAAAAACACAGTGAAAACGCACTTTACTTGGCAGAAAAATTTGAAGCTGATGGCATTAGAATAATGTACCCTGGTTTAAAATCGCATCCCCAACACGAGCTCTTTAAAAGCATATACAACAAACAGTACGGTTTTGGGGGTATGTTGGCTTTTGATGCGGGAACTTTAGCTAAAGCTGATGAATTGATGGAACTTTTACAACTCGAGAATTTAGGCTATTTAGCGGTTAGTCTCGGATTTTATAAAACCCTCTTTAACGCACCAGGTACAGGTACTTCTTCTGAAATTCCCCTAGACGAACAAAAAGAAATGGGCTTAAGTGAAGGACTTATTCGTTTTTCAATAGGTTTAGATAATGATATTGAACGTACATATTGCGACATGAAAAGATGCCTTATTAAAGTAGGATTGCTTTAAAATATTATATTGAAGCACCTAAAGGAACGGTAATTGTAAATTTAGTCCCTTTACTCAATATACTATCTATGTCTACCTTACCGTTGAGTAAAGTAACACGTCGTTCAATATTTTTAAGCCCAGCGCCGCTATTTTCACGT
>CAZGZH010000085.1:0-6318 GCA_964529645.1 uncultured Flavobacteriaceae bacterium | reverse complement strand
TGGAAAGAAACGGCTAGACAAGATTTTAAAGCCGATGCCAAAAATAAATACGATTACAGTTTTGTACGGTTTGAAAAAACCATCTCTAACCCTCCAAGAGTTTAAAACTCTTGGAGGGTTCATAAACCTATGAAAACGTGCGACTTTTGCGGAAATCCTGTAGCAAAACATTTAAAGCTTTGCCCTTACTGTAATCAGGACTTAGTGGTTTCTGAGCAAGTATCAAAAACAATAAAAAAAGAAATAGAAATTATCAATCTAGAAGTGGGTATGCCTTTTGTTAAAGAGGCTTTAGAACGTTTTGACCGAGAGCTTAAAAACGCTCAAAATAGGCCCGTTGGGTTATTGAAAATAATTCACGGTTATGGCTCTTCTGGAAAAGGGGGTAAAATAAAAATAGCTTTACAGCAAAAATTAAAATTGATGTACTCAAATCAATTGATAAAAAGCATTATCAAAGGCGAGGTGTATTCAAAATCTACCAACTCAAAAGTACATCACAAAAAATTAATAGATTGTTACCCAGAATTATTAGAGACTTTACGTGCCGATACTTATAATTTGGGGATTACGTTTGTTGAATTATAAACTATTAGACCTACTAGGGTTTTGAACCCTAGTAAGGTCTTTTTAATTATTTTATCGTCATAACAAAAGGCATACGTGCTTGTAAACCTTCAAGTTGTGCAAAGCTTTTAAGTTGTTTAAAAACTGCTAAATTATCTGCTCCTATTTCAGATTGAAGTGTACTTTTTAAACTCATAAAAGGTACATTTTTAAAAGCATCTTTAAAGTCTTTGGTAAAGTTGGGATAGTTTACCCTTTTAAAATCGGTTACTTTAGCCAAATCTGCAGCTATATTAACCGCATCATCTAAAGTGCCTAGTTTATCTACCAATCCGTTTTTTAAAGCTTGCTCGCCAGTCCAAACACGTCCTTGGGCAATGGCATCTATTTCTTCAAAAGTTTTGTGGCGTCCTTTGGCAACTTTGGTCACAAAATTGACGTAAAAATTTTCAATCAACTCTTTTATCTGCGCTCTAAAGTTTTTAGACATCGGTTTAAAAATACTGTAATTATTGGCATTTTTATTGGTACTTACTTGCTCTGAGTTAATACCTATATTTTTAGCCAAGACGCTCATATTTGGTACGACACCAAAAACCCCAATTGAGCCAGTTATAGTTGTATTTTGGGCTACAATTTTATCGGCATTACAGGCAATATAATAACCGCCAGATGCGGCATAATTACCCATAGAAACCACTACGGGTTTTTCTTTTTTTGTCAATTCTATTTCATGCCAAATAATATCTGAAGCCAAACCATCGCCGCCAGGAGAATTAACACGTAATACAATAGCTTTAATACTTTTATTTTTACGGGCTTTTTTTAGGTATTTTATCATGGTTTTTGGACCGATATAATTTTCATCGCCATCGCCATTCATAATTTCACCTTGAGCATAAATAACCGCTATTTTGTTTTTAGCAGTCGATAAAATACGGCCTTTGCCACTTTTAATATAATCTGCTAAACTCACTGTTGCTAATTTATCTGTAGCATTCTTTCCTATAAGCGTATTTAATTTGGCTATGTATTCGTTGTGATACAAAACACCATCAATCATTTTGCTTTGTTGTGCCAATTTTACATTTCTAGCGCCCAACTCATCGGCAATTGTGTTGAGTTCTTTAACTGTTTTATGACGACTTTTAGCAATTTCAGTCAACATATTTTGCCAAATAGATTGTAAAAAAGAGGTGATTTGTTCTCTGTTAGCAGCACTCATTTTATCGCTTAAAAAAGGTTCTACAGCACTTTTGTATTTACCATGTCGTATCACCTCCATTTTAATGCCCGATTTTTCTTGAATATCTTTATAGTATAAAATTTCTGCAGAAAGGCCTTTAAAATCTATATTACCTATAGGGTTTATAAAAAGAGAGTCGGCCACAGAGCTTAAATAATATGTTTTTTGAGAATAATTATCAGCGTAAGCGTTGACAAACTTTCCAGACGATTTAAAATCTAATAGCTTATTACGGATATCTTGCGCCTGTGCAATGCCTGCATTAAGACCTTTTAATTCTATACTTATGCCTTTTATTTTAGTGTCGTTTTTAGCATTTTCTATGGCATTTAAAATTTTATTCAGACTCATAAATTTAGCATCGTCTATCCCTAAAGCATCTACAAAAGGGTCTGAAACACTGTAAAAATCGCGTATTTCATTTTCTAATTTTATTACTAAAACTGAGTTGTTTTTAACTGTTTTCTTATCTGCACTACTAAAGGCAGAGCCAATAGCTATAAAGACAAAAAACATTAAAAATAAAGCTATAAAAATACCTAATATAGTAGCTGAAAGATTCCTTAAAAATTTCATTAAAAAAAGTTTAAAATGTTTATAAGTTGCGCCGTAAAGATAAAATTTTATGCGATAGTTTTAGTTATTTTGTAATCTCTTTATGAAAATACAACGCAGCACATACTTATCTATAGGTAGCAATAAAGGTAATTCGTTACAAAATTTGCAAAGCGCGGTAGATTTAATAGCTGTAAATATTGGGTCAATTATCAAAGTATCATCTGTTTACAAAACAGCTGCTTGGGGATTTAAAGGCGCTGATTTTTTAAATATCTGCCTTCAAGTAACCACTAATTTACAGCCCGAAATTCTCTTAGAAAAACTTATTGACATAGAGATTCAATTAGGCAGAACGCGTTCAAATGCCAAGGGCTTTGAGTCGAGAACTATAGATATTGACATTCTTCTTTTTGAAGATGAAATTATCTTTTCTAAAACACTTATTGTACCTCATAAAGATATGCTTAAACGCAAATTTGTGATGGTACCTCTAGCAGAAATTGCCCCTAACTTTAGACATCCTATTACCAAAAAAACCATCTTAATTGATTTACAACACGGCTGTAACGATGATTCTGAAATAGAAAAATTAGATCTTGTTATAAACCGCCCAGTATCTTTGGTAGAAAAGTACAATTACATTGCCATTGAAGGGAATATTGGTGCAGGAAAAACATCTTTGGTCAATCTTATGTCAGACGATTTTAATGCCAAAACCGTTTTAGAACGCTTTGCCGACAATCCGTTTTTACCCAAATTTTACAAAGACAAAGATCGCTATGCTTTTCCGCTAGAAATGAGTTTTTTAGCCGATCGTTACCAACAATTAACAGACGATTTAGCCCAATTTGATTTGTTTAAAAACTTTATAGTGTCTGATTATTACATTTTTAAATCGCTCATTTTTGCACAGGTCACTTTAGCTCACGAAGAATATAAATTATACCGCCGTATGTTTGACGTGATGTACAAGGAAATAACCAAACCAGATTTGTATGTGTACTTATATCAGAGTACTGAGCGGTTGCTTGAAAATATAAAACACCGTGGACGTGATTACGAGCAAGAAATAACGGCTTCTTATTTAGATAAAATTCACCAAGGTTACTCTACTTTTATAAAATCTGAGCCTACATTAAACACACTTATAATTGACGTATCTGAATTAGATTTTGTCAAAAAACCACAAGATTACCGCAACGTTATTCAGAAAATTAGAACCTTTGAAGGAACGCTAGAAAAAGACACTTAATAAAGCTACTTATTCTCTTTCTTTAAGCCTTGTTTTTCTGCAAAAAAATCACAAAAATCACGAATAGTTGCACTCATTTTCTCATCGTTTGTGGCGCGTTGGAAAGAATCGGCCATAGTAAGAAAAGTTTGATGATAAAACAATTTCATATCGTGTAGTGGCATATCTTTTGTCCACAAATCCATTTTTAGCGTTTCTTGAGCATTGTTATCCCAAACAGCCACCATTAAAGCTTTAGCTTCGGCGTCTTTTATAGCGCTTTGCGGGGCATTCCAAGTAATGTTTTCGGGAATTTTATTGTCGTCTAATTGTACTAAGAATTCAATCTTATTTATATTTTTTGCCATCAGTTTTTGGGTTTGTATTTAGATTGTTTGTAAAGTAAGTCATTAGGTGTTCTCAACATCTCAATGAGGTTTTTATCATTATTTTTAAGATAAGCGTCCACTATTTTATAGCCTATAAAAGCCCCTATGCGGCCTGGAGAGTCTTTATCGTTTGCCAAGTAAAATTTAGAAAAAGGCGCATCGTCTAAAAAACGTTTAGAAATATTTCTATCGGTATTAAACAATAAATTATTTTCAACAAAATAGCGCCATACAAATTCTTGATTATTTGTGGCCCACAACATTTTATTTGTTGGGTAATTCATTAAAGTACTGTCTTTTAAATTTGGGATAAATGCCTTAATAGTGTACAATAATTTACCTTGTTGGATACAACGACTTATAAAAGTTCGCAATTTATTTTTAGGCAAACTTATCAAAGCAATTTGACGTGCCACATCAACTTTAAGCTGCTCTTTTGTATAACTATTTTTAATGTATTTAGGGAAATTTTGGTAAACTTGGTGGTTTTTACCCAAATACATATCGAGAGATATCAGCAATAAACTATCGGCATAAATAACTTTATTATTGTAATCTATATCCGAAACTAAAGTCACGATTTTTGGCGCTTTAAATTTTGGAAAATAATATTTTACATGCTTAAATAATTGACTGAGCTCTTGCGATTCTTTATTAAAATTGGGAAAAACTTTTTGAACTTCTTTAAATAAATAGCGCGAATCGGGGTTTTTAATTTTTGCCAGCCAAATACTATCAGGAACATTGGCTGGAAATAAAAAGCTAAACTTCTTTTTTACTTTTGGAAGTTCTTGAGGTTTCGTATTAAAAAATATTGCATCGAATCTAGACAGATCAAGCGCTACAGGTATCTTAGACGTGTCAACATCCAATTTATTTTTATCTGTACAATTAATCAAAAAAAATACAGCAAAACAAATAGAAAAAAACCACTTTAAAAGTCTCATAAAGTTCTCGCTACAAAAATTAAATAATTAGCTACTTTTGTAAGCGACAAATCTACTAAATAGTTTGCTATATGACAGCTAAAAAAATTACAAAACATATTGTTAACTGGTTAAAGGGCTATGCCCAAGAGGCCCATTCAAAAGGTTTTGTCATTGGTGTTTCTGGCGGTATTGATTCTGCTGTCACTTCTACCTTGTGCGCTTTAACAGGATTACCCACTTTATGCGTAGATATGCCCATACATCAAGGTAAAAGTCAGGTTGACAGGGCACACAATCACATTAAATGGTTGCAAGAAAACCACTCAAATATCTTATTCGAAAAAGTTTCGCTATCAAGTATTTTCGATAATTTAATTACGGCTCTTCCAAGTGTTGAAAATCCTGATGAAAGCCACATGGCCTTAGTAAACACACGTGCCCGTTTACGTATGACAACTTTGTATTACTTTGCCGGATTACACAATTATTTGGTAGCGGGTACTGGTAATAAAGTAGAAGACTTTGGTGTAGGTTTTTACACAAAATACGGTGATGGCGGTGTAGATTTGAGCCCTATTGCCGATTTAACCAAAACCGAAGTGTACGCCCTTGCTAAATATTTAGGTGTCAATAATGATATAATGGTTGCACCACCTACAGATGGTCTTTGGGGCGATGACCGTACAGACGAAGATCAGATTGGCGCTAGTTACCCCGAATTAGAATGGGCTATGGCTATGGCCGATAAAAATGCAAAATTAGATGATTTTGTAGGGCGTCAAAAAGAGGTTTTTAAAATTTACACCCGATTACACAAGGCTAATAAACACAAAATGATCCCTATTCCTGTTTGCGAAATTCCAAGAGAATATAAATATTAGTCTTATGAACAAAATCGTCAGAATTTTAGTCTTAATTATTGGTGTTTCTGCCTTAATAGATTTTGTTAATGTACTTCTTATAAATACAGAGATAACAAAATTTATCATTATTAAATACGAAGTTTCTAAAATGACTTATTTAATCTATAAATTTCTGATTGCTTTAATTCTGATTACCGCTGGTATAAAAGCGAAAAGCAAACCCCTTAACTGAGTTTAAACCACCCTATTTAGCTTTTCGTAAAGCAGTTTTTTTAAGCGGGTATAATTCAGCACATTTTCTAAAACTTGTGCTTGTGGTGTTTCTTTAACATCAATTTGAAGGGCTTTAATTTTTTGTTCAATTAAAATACGGCGCAGGTTTAAAATGGCATCTGTCACTAATTTAGAAAGCACATCGGTTTTAGATTTTGGATATATTTTTTTGCGACCCCAATCGCTCAAACTGTGTTTTTCATCATCCATTAAAATATCTGTAATAACTTGAGAAATTTCGGGCGATTTATGAGTAATAAAA
>CAZGZH010000084.1:0-6344 GCA_964529645.1 uncultured Flavobacteriaceae bacterium | reverse complement strand
CTTTCAGACGAATCTAAAAAGTACATGGCAGATAATCTAGTAGAAATGTTTATAAAAGAAAAAGATGTAAGCCAGATGCCTTATATAGCCAAGCATCTTATTGCAGGGATGTTTTTTACACAAGATAAGGATGTTCAAAAAACATTTAAAGAAGCCTTTAAATGGGTAGCAGGTTCTACAAATAAAGAGGCTATTCAGGTTATGATAGATAACTTTGTTAAGGTTGGTAAGCAGTACAAAAAATATGGGGCAGATAAAATGATGTTGCAAATGATGACTCAGGTAATATCATTGCAAAAGGAATCTAAAGGCTCAAATAATGCAGAGCTTATTGACATTGTAAACAAGGGTGTTGCTAAATTGAAAGAGTAATTTCGAATAATAATACAGAACAAAGCCGTTTAATTAAGTTTAAACGGCTTTGTATTTTTTAAAGGTGCCATTTTTATAAAATATGATGATGTGCTCAACAGAGTCCTCCAACTGCGTTAAAGTATCTGGCTCTAAATAAGCTGCCGGAGCCTTTTTAATTTCCTTGGAGGATTCTAAAATTGCCGTTTTTGGGTTTTCAAGTTTAGGGAAACTCCCTTTTCCGTTGAGCAACCAATATAAATCAACGGTGTCGTATGCTTTTACAATCTTCATTACAAAGTCTAAACTTGGCTTATTTCTGCCCGATAGGAGGTGAGAGATACTAGAGCGCTGAACCCCTATTTTGTCGGCCAACTGAGCTGCAGAAATACCATAGAATAATATGATTTTTTTGATGCGTTTTGCAAAGGCTTCGTTATTTACCATTGTGACGTTCTATTTGTTTACAAATGTAATAAAAACAATTCTAATATATTATAAATCTACTTAAATTAAATATTTAAATCTAATTAATAACTTTAAATGACAATAGTATAAATACTGAATAATAAGTGAATACATAAATATTCTAAACGATATTAAACATTTTTCATTTGGATTAAAAATTGATGACAAAATTGTTTACAAATGTTATCAAAATGATTAATTTTATTGTTTACAAAAGTAAACATTCGTTTGATTACATTTGTAAACTCAAAGAGGAGAATGAAGGAAATTTATAGGACAAATAAAGAATCTAAATTACAGGGTAAATATGTTCATTTATCTCATATAAGTCCATTGCTTAAACTTTACAGTACTGTATTTGATGTGCAAAAAATTGGCCATTCTTTTTTAAAAAAGCCAATATTTAGTGTCACATTAGGTACTGGACCTATTAAAATATTAATGTGGACGCAAATGCACGGCAATGAAGCTACAGCCACTAAAGTTGTATGCGACTTGTTAAAACTTTTTAAAAATCCTGATTCTCCCAATTCAATAAAAGGAATTTTAGAAAAATGTACACTTAAAATCATCCCTATTCTCAACCCAGATGGTGCAGAGGCTTACACACGCTTCAATGCGCAACAGATTGATTTAAATAGAGACGCTGTTAATTTAGAGGCTATTGAGAGTCAGGTATTGAGAAACGAACTCGAAAGATTTCAACCTGATTTTTGTTTTAATTTACACGACCAACGCAATATATACAGTGTAGGGCTTACAAAAGAACCGTCAAGTATTGCTTTTTTGTCGCCCGCCACAGAAGAAACACGGAAACTAACACCAGAGCGCATAAAAGCTATGGGCATCATTGCTAAAATGTACGCCACTTTAAAACAAGATATCCCTAAGAATTTGGCTTGTTATAACGATGAGTTCTATCCAAATGCTACTGGCGATAATTTTCAAAAGGAGGGCTATACAACCATTTTAATTGAAGCGGGTCATTTTAAAGATGATTACAATCGCGAAAAAGTACGTTATTTTTATTTCAAAGCCTTGATAACAGGATTATTAAGCATAACAAATGACGATTACGGCACTGTGAAAGAGTATGAAAACATACCTCAAAATGACAAAAAGTATTTAGATTGTATTTATAATAATGTGAATTTATGTCAAGAAGGGGTTTATCAAAATGTATCCATAGGCACTATTTTTATTGAAACAGTTGAAAATAATAAGCTTAAAAAAGAAATTAAAATTGAAAAAATAGGCAATTTATCTACCTATGGTGCTAATAATATTTATAATTTAAAAGGTCTAAAAGTGCCTTCAGTAAATGAATTTTTTCTACTTTTATCACAATCAGGTTATTAAATGTTTAAAATATTTAGCTATTTACTAGGAATAATTTATTTTTATTCCGAATTTTGTAAATCCTAACCACAGACATATGAAAAAGTATCATATTGATGAACTCGACCATCAAATTATAGACGTTTTAATAGAAAATGCGCGTACCCCATTTACAGATATTGCCAAAAAATACAATGTTTCTGCAGGAACCATACATATCCGTGTCAATAAAATGTTAGAAGAAGGTATTATAAAAGGAGCCACTTTAAAGCTAGATTACGACAAATTAGGCTATTCTTTTATTGCTTATGTAGGTTTGCATCTCGTAAAGAGTTCAAGTACAACCTTTGTGCTTGAAGAGCTTCAGAAAATTCCAGAGATAACGGTTGCCCATTTAACTACAGGCAAGTTTGGTATCTTTTGTAAAGTACGAGCTAAAGACACTAAGCACGCTAAAGATATTATTTTTAGAATTGATAATATCCCAGAAGTACAACGCACAGAAACTTCTATTTCTTTAGAAGAAAGTATCAATGACAAAAACCGTTTGATGCATCATATTTTTAACGAGTTATAATAATATATCTAAATTATTAAATTGATACACAACATTTTACTATTTGTTTAATGTTGCTTTTTGTCCTTATAAATAAGGCTTATTTTTTGAAATTTTTAGATAGTGCAATCAATAAAATTGGCTACATTTGATTTTTCCTTTAAGCATTCAAAAAAGACATGCACTTTAATACTCAAAAATTAACTAAAGAGACTATAATAAACCTTTATAAAAACCTCCTAAAACCAAGGTTAATAGAAGAAAAAATGTTGGTTTTATTGCGTCAAGGTAAGATTTCTAAATGGTTTTCTGGTATTGGCCAAGAAGCTATTCCTGTAGGATTAACAATGGCTTTAAAAACCGATGAGTATATTTTACCCATGCATCGTAATTTGGGGGTGTTTACAACACGAAATATCCCACTTTACAGATTATTTTCTCAGTGGCAAGGCAAAGCCAATGGTTTTACAAAAGGACGTGACCGTTCCTTTCATTTTGGCACACAAGCGTTTAATATTATCGGGATGATATCTCATCTCGGACCACAATTGGGTGTGGCTAATGGTATTGCTTTGGCCAATTTACTTAAAGAAAACAACAAATTAACAGCCGTTTTTACAGGTGATGGTGGTACAAGCGAAGGCGATTTCCACGAAGCGCTAAATGTAGCGTCTGTTTGGAATTTACCTGTATTGTTTTGTGTAGAAAATAACGGATACGGACTATCAACGCCTAGTAGCCAGCAATTTAATTGTAAACAAATGATAGACAAAGCCATAGGTTATGGCATGGAAAGTTTACAAGTTGACGGCAATAATATTGTTGAAGTGTACACAAAAATGACTGCTTTAGCCGAAAGTGTGCGTCAAAAACCACGTCCTGTTTTAGTTGAATTTATGACTTTTAGAATGCGTGGTCATGAAGAGGCGAGTGGCAACAAATACGTCCCTAATAACTTGATTGAAAAATGGGCTAAAAAAGATCCTTTAAAAAATTATCAGGAGTACCTTTTAAAAATGAATTTAATCAGTAAAGAAGATATTACTGATTTTAAAAAGGGAATCACAAAAGAAATAAACGCTAATTTAACTATGGCATTTGAAGAACCTGCCATTATACCTGATTTTAAAACCGAGTTAAAGGATGTTTATAATACTTTTACTTACAAAGAAATAACACCCAATATTGAAACTAAAAATATAAGATTGGTCGACGCCATTTCTAAGAGCTTGTATCAAGCTATGGAAAAATACCCAAACCTTATTTTAATGGGGCAAGATATTGCCGATTATGGTGGTGTTTTTAAAGTCACAGAAGGCTTTTTAGACGCTTTTGGTGCCGATAGAGTCCGCAACACACCTATTTGCGAATCGTCTATTATAGAAGCTGCCTATGGCTTATCTGTCAATGGCTACAAAAGTGTAGTTGAATTACAATTTTCTGATTTTATAACAAGCGGTTTTAATCCAGTTATCAATTTATTAGCCAAATCGTATTACCGTTGGCAACAACCCGCAGATGTGGTTTTACGTATGCCCTGTGGCGCAGGCGTAGGGGCGGGACCTTTTCACAGTCAGACTAACGAAGCTTGGTTTACCAAAACACCTGGCTTAAAAGTGGTTTATCCAGCGTTTCCTTATGACGCCAAAGGTTTGTTAGCAACGGCTATAGAAGACTCCAATCCGGTATTATTTTTTGAGCACAAGGCCTTATATCGTTCTGTTTATCAAGATGTCCCCGATGATTATTACACGCTTCCTTTAGGTAAAGCCACGCTACTTAAAGACGGTAAAGAGATGAGCGTTATTACTTACGGTGCTGGTGTGCATTGGGCATTAGAAATCCTTAAAAAAACGAATATTCAAGCCGATTTAATAGATTTACGCTGCTTACAACCCTTAGATACAGAAGCCATTTTTACATCCGTTAAGAAAACAGGAAAAGTAATTATCTTGCAAGAAGATACATTGTTTGGCGGACTGTCTTCAGATATTTCTGCTTTGATTAGCGAAAATTGTTTTGAATATTTAGATGCGCCTGTTATGCGTGTTGGCAGCTTAGAAACCCCTGTGCCTTTTGCCAAAGATTTAGAAGATCAATTTTTACCTAAAGAACGTTTTGTCAAAGCTTTGCAAGAGCTGCTAGCCTATTAAAATAATAACTTTTAAAGAGTTAAGTAAGATTCCTGTAATTTTTCTACATTCGCAATCTAACTAACTAAAAAACTATGAAAATACCATCTCTTATTTTAAACCTATTTGTATTATTGTCTTGCGCTGTAAATGCTCAGAACAATAATTTTACGACAATACAGTATCAAACAGCAGATAATGCTACTATTGAAGCCGATTTGTTCACCGCTGGTAAAGACAAGGCCGTCATTTTTGCACACGGCACTATTTTTAACAAAGAAAGTTGGCATTTTTTAGCTTTAAAACTCCAAAAAGAGGACATAGCAGGACTCAGTATTAATTTTAGAGGTTACGGAAAAAGTAAAAAAGGAACGACCCCTAAGCGTTCGCTTGATATTTTGGGTGCTGTACATTATTTAAAAACCAAAGGTTTTAAATCTATTGTTATTGTAGGCGGTAGTATGGGGGGTGCGGCTGTAGTACGCGCTTTAAATACAAGCTATGACAAAGTAGTTACTAAAGTTGTTTTAATGGCACCAGCGGGTGGTAAAGCATTAACTTATAAGTCACTAAATAAACTTTTTATTGTGTCTAAAAAAGAAGGTTTATTCAAGCGTGTCACCACACTTTACAACAACTCAGCCAAACCTAAAAAACTAAGCGTGTATAATGGAAGTTACCATGCCCAACACATGTTTAAAGCCAATTACGTCAAGTCTTTAGTTAAAGAAATTATAACTTTTATTAAATCGTAAATTTTTTGATTCTAAGTTTTATGTATTTTCCAAGTTGCTAAGCAAAATTTAATTATTAAGTAACTCTGGAAAAGATTTATACTTTTCCAGAGATTTAAATACTATTAAAAACACCTTTTATTTATTTCTATATTTGTTAGCCAAATTCAAACTAACAATTATGAAACTATTTTTTAAAAGTCTGTATATAGTTTTTTTTATAACCACATTTATTTCTTGCCAAAATCAATCAGATAAAAAAGTAACTACTTGGCAAAAACAAGCACAGAATGTCAATATTATCCGCGATATCTATGGCGTCCCTCATGTCTACGGTAAAACCGATGCCGATGCCGTTTTTGGTTTGATGTATGCGCAATGCGAAGACGATTTTAACCGTGTAGAGCACAATTATATTTGGGCTATTGGCCGATTGGCCGAAGTAGAAGGCGAGGATGCTATTTACAGCGATTTACGTGCCCGTTTGTTTATGACAAAAGCAGAAGCTATAGAAAACTACAATAAGACGCCAAAGTGGCTACAAAAACTCTGTAAGGCTTGGGCCGATGGGATTAATTATTATTTATACACGCATCCCGAAGTCAAACCCAAATTATTGACACGTTTTGAACCTTGGATGACGATGTATTTTACCGAAGGATCAATAGGTGGCGATATTGAACGTATCTCTACCAAACGACTTAAAGCTTTTTATGAAAATAACAAGCAACTCGCTTTAAATGATGTGGGTAATGGCTTAAAACT
>CAZGZH010000083.1:0-6470 GCA_964529645.1 uncultured Flavobacteriaceae bacterium | reverse complement strand
AAATGTTACATAAAACCTTGAGGTGGCAATTCGCCTAAATCATTTTCTAAACTATCTTCTAGGTTTTTTATTTTAAAACCTTCTTTAAAAATAGCTGCTCTATTTGTTTTACCCTCTATAATAATCATTAATGGGTTTTTAAATTTAATATGTCTCAGAAATTTATTTTCGCAAATAGCAGGTTGTTTGTTGAGGTACTCTAAATCGAAAAAGCCGTCATTTACAAAAGGATTTATAGTAAAATAGCCTACTTTGAATGAGGTTAAATTTTGAAAAAAGTGTGTACCCTGACTTGGGTCAATTCTAAAATCGTGTAAACCAGCTTCGACTATTACTTTAGCTGCAGAAATTTGCGGCCAAATAACGGGGATACCCAACCAAGGGTCGCTTGAGCCCCAACGCCCTGGGCCTACCAAAATATATTGTTTATTCTCTTCAACAAATTTTTTATTGAGCGTTTCTACAGCTGCCGCAATATCTCTTGTATTGGCGGGATTAAACGTTTCTGGTCTGATGTAAACAAAATCGGTTATATGGTCGTAACTACCATTACCTAAAGCAGATTCAGAATAAATAATGGTATCTTCTGTCTTTAAATCTTTTGGTAATAAGTTATTGGTATCAACACTTTCTATTATAGGTCTTATTTGTAAAAAACTAAAAATTCTAGACTTTCCTCTTGGCACATCGAGATTTACAGCAAATTCCATTTCTATAGGATTACGCATTTCTCTTTGGCCAATTCTGAGTAAATCTTGTAATATTTCTGGTAATGGAAAAGTATCGTATTTTAAGACATTGTCAAAAGTTATAACGCGTATACCATCGTGTAAAACGCCCGGTTTAATAACGTTATTTTGCAAGTCGTAGGTTGCTGCTACAAATTTTAAAGACCCATGGCTTTTAGCGGCTCTAACAGTGATTTTCTTTTTGTTGATGGCTTCGCTGGTAGATACTTTATAGCTTTCTGAATTTAAATCTAAGCCATATAAATATTGTTGTGTATCGCGCTGCGTTGAGTCTGGAGATGATAGTTGTAATATTTTTTTAGGATGCTTTGGCGAAAACCTTAATACACGACCACCACCTACTATTATCTCGCCTAAACCTGTGGCTATTTTAGCTATACCGTCATTTGGTTTTTCATTGCCAATAGGATAAAAATTTATAGACCTAGCCACACCAGAAATATTAGGATAATACACGTCATTGTATTGTTTACCTGTAACTTCTTGTAATATAACAGCCATTTTATCTTCTTCAATTGTATGTGATGTGGCTTTTAAATAACTTTTAGAGCTTTGAAAGAATGCAGAAGCAATAACCGATTTTACGGCATTCGATACCATATTTAGCATCCTATCGTCATTGGTATTAGGAATCATATAGGTAGCAAAAACACCCGCAAAAGGTTGGTAATGTGAATCTTCTAAAACACTTGACGATCTTACAGCAATGGGTCTTTTTACAACATTTAAATAAGCTTGTATGTCTTGCAGTGCCCAATCTGGTAGCGGTTTAGAAATAAATTTATTTAATATTTCTTCATCATCATCGCATTTAGCCACAAATCTTATCAGATTGTGCTGTTCTATAAACTCGTCGAAAATATCGGTTGTTAAAACAACTGTACGCGGAATTGAAATATGTACATCTTTATACTTATTAAAAAGTTTATGACGTTTTAAAAATGAATCTATAAAAGATAGTCCTCTAGCCTTTCCTCCTAAAGAGCCATCGCCAATACGGGCAAAACCAAGGAATTCATCGTATTTATCTTTATTAAATTTAACAATGACGCCCCGCGACCTATAAATACGATATACTTTTAAGGCTTCTAATAGAAAAGTTCTTATATGCTCTGCATCGTCAAAATCATTGTATTCTATATTACTAAACAAATTTGCTAACGGAAATAAAGCGCGCGATTTTAACCATTTAGAATATTCGCTACGCTCTGCATGATAACTAATAGAATCTAATGTAACCGTTTTTAAGGCTTTCTGAAAACTCTTTAAATCTTTTACAACGGCTAATACTTTCATTTGCTTGGGATCCCAAAACTCGAAATCGCCAAAAGAAAAATATTTATTAATGAAATTTTTTAAATCTGCACCCAGCGTTTCAGAATATTTATAGAGAAATTTACCTTTTAATTCTAGTGCTAATTTTTCGTTTTCTTTTTCTGAAGACTGAATTAAAAAAGGGAAATAGCGCTTATAACTTCTAACATATTTTAAAAACTCAAAACCAGCTTGCTTATCGCGTACACCATCCCTGTAATAACTCACATCGGAAATAACGCCTAAAAGA
Source organism: uncultured Flavobacteriaceae bacterium (assembly GCA_964529645.1). GTDB lineage: Bacteria > Bacteroidota > Bacteroidia > Flavobacteriales > Flavobacteriaceae > CG1-02-35-72. The sequence continues at coordinate 4,157 of CAZGZH010000083.1, read as the reverse complement.
TTGTTTTTATATTTTTCGAATAATTCTAATCCTTCTTCATAATTTACAGAGAGTAATATTTTAGGACGGCCACGCATGAGCATCATTTGACGGTGTTCGTTTAAGCCTTCTGACATGAACGAGCGTGTTTGTTTTAAAATAATTTTGTAAATAATGGGTAAATACCGCGAATAAAATTTTAAAGAATCCTCTACCAAAAGAATAGCTTTGACACCAGTTTTATTAATGTCATTTTCGGCATTCATCCTATCTTCAATTAATTTTATAATGGCCAAAAAGATACCCACATTGCCATTCCAGTGGAAAACGTAGTCAATAACTCGAGCTCTCTCACTTTTTAATCGTTTTCTTAATTCTGACGAATAATGACTTAAAGCAACTATTGGCACATCTGGAAAAGCTTCTTTAATTTGTTTTGATGTTTCAAAGGCTTTATAATTTCCAACATCTAACCAAGTTATAACCAAATCTATTTTATTTATACTCAGTTTTCTTATAGCTCTTTTAGCTGAATTTGCATGGACAAAACTTGGTGGATATCTTAAATTTAAGGACGTGTATTCGTTAAAAATCTGTTCGTCAATTCTACCGTCAGACTCCAGCATATAATAGTCGTAATTAGAGCACACAATAAGCACCTTGTTTATCCTATTTTGCATGAGCTCGTTAAAAGCGACATCTCCAAACTCGTAAGATTTTAAATTAGGAAGTGGTTTTTTATGGTTCATTAAAACTATAATTTAAAATGCAAGATATCATTTTACTGTTAATTTTTTATACTTTAAAGAGATATTTTATTAAAAAAGGGTTGCCAAATTGGCAACCCTTTTTTAATAAAATAAGTATGTTAAATACTATTTATACAAGCCCTTGTGCTAACATAGCATCAGCCACTTTAATAAAGCCAGCAATATTGGCACCTTTGATATAATCTACAAAACCGTCAGATTCTTTACCATATTTAACACAAGTGTTGTGAATATCATTCATAATGCTGTGAAGTTTTTTATCGACTTCTTCACTTGTCCAACTTAAGCGCATTGAGTTTTGACTCATTTCTAATCCAGAAACAGATACACCTCCTGCGTTAGAAGCTTTACCTGGTGCAAATAGTATTTTATTTTCATGGAATACCTCAATAGCTGCAGGCGTAGAAGGCATATTAGCCCCTTCGGCAACACAAATTGTACCATGAGCTATTAATTTTTTAGCACCTTCTTCGTCAATTTCATTTTGAGTAGCGCAAGGCAAGGCCACGTCACAAGCTATGTCCCAAGGTCTTTCTCCTTCAAAATATTTTGAATTTGGATATTTCTTTACATACTCGCTTATACGACCACGGTTTACATTTTTAAGATCAAAAACATATTCTAGTTTTTCTTTATCAATACCTTTTTCATCGTAAATATAGCCACCAGAATCAGATAAAGTTACCACTTTACCTCCTAATTGTGTTACTTTTTCACAAGCGTATTGTGCCACGTTTCCAGATCCAGAGATAACTACAGTTTTTCCTTTAAAAGAATCGTTCTTAGTTTTAAGCATATTTTCTGCAAAATATACTGTACCATAACCTGTTGCTTCTGGTCTTATTAAAGAGCCTCCAAACGAAATACCTTTACCTGTAAGAACACCTGTAAACTCGTTTTTTAAGCGTTTGTACTGACCAAACAAAAAGCCTATTTCGCGACCACCAACACCAATATCTCCTGCAGGCACATCTGTATTATGACCAATATGTCTAAAAAGTTCTGTCATAAAAGATTGACAAAATCGCATAATTTCGTTATCTGATTTACCTTTGGGTTCGAAATCTGAACCCCCTTTACCACCCCCCATAGGCAGTGTGGTTAATGAGTTTTTAAAAGTTTGTTCAAAACCCAAAAACTTTAAAATACTTAAATTAACAGAAGGGTGGAATCTCAACCCTCCTTTGTAGGGCCCAATAGCCGAATTGAATTCGACACGATACCCACGATTAATTTGATTTTTACCCTCATCGTCAATCCAAGGTACTCTAAAAATAATAGCACGTTCTGGTTCTACCATACGTTCTAATATTTTCTGACTTTGATATACAGGATGATCTTTAATAAAAGGTATTATGGCTTCGGCTACCTCTTTTACCGCTTGAAGAAATTCTGGTTCATTAGGATTACGTGCTTCAACGTAGTCCATAAAAGCTTTAATTGATGAATTCATAATAATTGATTGTGAAAATTAATATGTTATAAAAACAAAGATACCTTTTTTAGGAAATTTTTAAAAGGTTTTAAGCTAAAATTTTTAATAAAAAACAGCCAGCGAAATCGATTGAGATTAGGCCTTGACAGGATATTGGCGTAACAAAAAAATTATGTTTAATTAATAGGATAAAAACTGTAAATTTGCAAATTAATTTAGGTTTAAAAGGCATGTTAAAAAAAGTAGCACAGTTACAAAAAGAAGTCGACGGGTTTAAAGCCTCTACACTAGAAGAAATAGAAAAGTTTAGAATTGCCTTTTTAGGTAAAAAGGGACATTTAAACACCCTGTTTGCGGCTTTTAAGGCGGTAGCTCCTGAACAGAAAAAAGACTTTGGGCAGGCTATTAATATTTTAAAAAATACAGCTACAAAAAAAGTTGCTACTTTAAAATCTAATCTTGAGAGTTCTGTTTCAGATAAAAATGTTTACGGCGATTTAACAAAACCTGCTGAACCTATTGTCATTGGCGCCCACCATCCTATTTCAATCGTTAAAAATAAAATTATTGACGTTTTTAACCGTATTGGATTCAGTATTTCTGAAGGACCAGAAATAGAGGACGATTGGCACAATTTTACAGCCTTAAATCTGCCCGAATACCATCCGGCGCGCGATATGCAAGACACCTTTTTTATCGCTACCAACCCTGATATTTTATTGCGTACACATACGTCGTCTGTACAGGTACGTCATATGGAAGCCAACAAACCGCCTATTAGAACCATTTCTCCGGGACGCGTTTTTAGAAACGAAGATATCTCGGCACGTTCACATTGTATTTTCCATCAAGTGGAAGGCTTGTACGTTGATACCGATGTGTCTTTTGCCGATTTAAAACAAACACTATTGTATTTTACAAAAGAGATGTTTGGCAAATCTAAAATACGCTTACGTCCTTCTTATTTTCCATTTACAGAACCAAGCGCCGAAGTAGATATTTATTGGGGGCTAGAAACAGAAACAGATTATAAAATAACTAAAGGAACAGGTTGGCTAGAAATTATGGGCTGCGGCATGGTAGATCCTAACGTATTAAAAAATGCCAATATTGATCCCGAAAAATATTCTGGTTACGCCTTTGGTATGGGTATAGAACGCATTGCTATGTTGCTATATCAAATACCCGATATCCGCATGTTTTACGAAAATGACCTCCGCTTTTTAAATCAGTTTAAAGCTGTTCTATAAAATGGACACTTTAAAATCTTTTTTAATAGAAAAAGGATACTCTTTTTTTAAACTTCAAAAAGCTTACAGTAATCATTTTGTTATAAAAGCTAAAATTAATGGTGTTAAAGGCCGCTTTATTATAGATACAGGCGCTTCAAATTCTTGTGTGGGTTTAGAAGAGATAGCTTTATTTAAGCTCAACTTAGAACAAACCGATAAAAAAGCGGCGGGTGCAGGAAGTACCAATATCAAAACGCAAATTGCTTCACAAAATATTTTAAAAATAAAACGTTTTATCATTCCAGATTTAACATTAGTTGTTATAGATTTATCACATATCAACACCGCCTTAATAGAACACAAAACAAATCCCATAAATGGCATTTTAGGAGCTGATATTCTTAAAGAATACAAGGGTATTATAGACTACGATTACAAGGCTTTATATCTAAAAACACAATCTGAATTATAAATTTTAAAATCATTTTTATAAAACTGATAAATATCAGTTTTAGAGATTTAGTATTGAATTATATTTGCACGTATAAAAAGATAATATAGTCTTTTTATCTTTAATTAATTAAAACCAACTAATATGTTATCAAAAAAACAAGCAAGAGCATTTTTTTTAGGTGGTACTGCAGTTACCTTTCTTATTTTTATAGGGCTAACTGTCTTTTCACTTTCTGCTGCTCAAGATCAAACCAACCGGAAAGAACTTACTGAACAGGCTATTAGAGG
>CAZGZH010000082.1:0-6477 GCA_964529645.1 uncultured Flavobacteriaceae bacterium | reverse complement strand
CATCAGAAGAAAAAGAAGTGTAAATAGTTCTCAGTTTTTCAATATCAGCCTTACTAAAACTTTTTAACTGAGGTAAAGGTATTTGGCACAAAGCCAAAAAGTATTCTATTTCTACTTTTACACGGTAGCGTATAAGGGCTTCTTCAGAAAAATAGGTAGCCAAAGCCGCTACTTTAGTGCGGTACCGACCGTCGATTGGCGAAATAGCGTTAAGAGAATTTAAAGGCATCTGATTTATTTAAAAGAGCAAAATTAAACAATAATACCTTAAAGATTTTATTTATTTTTCTTTAGTCTTAACAAGACTTTTTTTCCTCTAGACTTGTAGGCACCACTTTCTTTATAAATGTTTTTTGTGATAATATGTGCCAATTCTTCGTAAACCCAATCGTAATTTTTACCAAAAATTAACAGTGTTTCCATACTGTAAACTTTTATAGCTACTTTGTGATCGCTAATAAGCCAATCAAAAGAAGCTTCAACAATAAGGTCTATGTGTCTTTTTGTGAGTTTTTCTTTTATGTAAAAGGCTTCTTTAGAGGTATAAGCTTTAGCCAAAAGTTCACAAATTTTAGCAATAGGTCTAATGGCGCTTCCAAAGTGTAATTTATTTAAATGGGCACAAAAAAGGTCAATATATTCGGCAAGCCATTCTAATTTTTTATGACAGACAAACTCTAATACCCAAGCCGCTTTAATCGAAGTTTTGTTTTCAACATCGTTTACAATTTCGAGCAAAAACGGAAAGAGCTCCTTGTTTTCTATCACTAAATTGGCAACTCTTAAGCGGTTAACGCGTCTGGCATCGGTAATAGCATTTAATTGATTTATTAAATAGGCTTTGGTCATCTTTTTTTATGAATCTTTTTTTTCTGCTTATATCTAATATAAAATATTAGCATTAAAACATGAAAAATAATTGTACCTACTGCGGTATATGTTAAAAAACTAGCTTCTTGTATTAATTATTGTATTTAATTTTAATTAAAAACCTTTAGTTATCTTTCTTTTTAGGGGATAATTTATAGATTAAATATTCTAAACCAATTATAAAATGCGCAATGACAATGGCCATTATAAAATAGCGCCAAAAATTTGAGTTACGCATAAGAAAACAAATTGCTTGTCAAAGTTAGGAAAGAATTTATATCTTTAATCCTTCAATTAAAGAGAAGATGATAAAATTTAAAAAAATTAAGCTAATTAGTGCTTTTGTATTTATTACGTTTTATGCCCAAGCACAGATGTATATTAAATCAGATCCTTTTGCCCATACTTTTTCTATTGTAGCCCGCGATTCTGTTACGGGTGATATGGGTGTGGCCGTGCAATCGCATTGGTTTGCTGTAGGTAGTTTGGTGGCTTGGGGTAAAGCAGGTGTTGGGGTAGTGGCAACGCAATCGTTTATAAATCCGTCATTTGGGCCACGCGGTTTGACGCTCATGGAAAACGGTTTAACACCTAAAATGGCTATCACAAATCTACTAAATTTAGATGCTGGTAAAGAAGTTAGGCAAGTAGCTATGCTTAACGCTCAAGGCGATGTGTATGCTTATACGGGTAAAAATTGTATTGAATTTGCCGGACAAGAAATAGGTAAAAACTTTTCGGCCCAAGCCAATTTAATGGCAAAACCCACTGTTTGGCCAGCTATGGCAAAGGCTTTTAAGACTACAAAAGGCACTTTGGCTGCGCGATTGCTAGCAGCTCTTGACGCGGCTCAAGCCGAAGGCGGTGATATTCGCGGTAAACAAGCGGCAGCATTGCTAGTGGTTAAAGCTAAGAGTACCGGAAACGTTTGGGAAGACACTTTGGTGAATCTACGTGTTGACGATAATGATAATCCTATAAAAGAGTTACACAGATTATTAAATATTCATACAGCTTATGAGTTTATGAATCAAGGCGATTTAGCGGTAGAAAAAGGCGACTTTAAATTAGCTAAAGTAAACTATATGAAAGCGCAGGAGTTAAATCCAGATAATGTAGAAATGAAATTTTGGTATGCTGTAACACTTGCCAATAATGGCGATTACAAAGTTGCCAAACCTATTTTTAGTAGGATATTTAAAAAGCATAAAAATTGGCAAATATTAATACCACGTTTGGTAAAAGCTAAATTATTATTTGTAAACAAACAACAATTAACCGAATTACAACGTTTATAAAACCAAAAAAGATGAAAAAATTCTTAAAAATCAAATACTTAATAATATTATTAATTGTTATTCAGTTTTACAGACCGACAAAGAATGTGCAAAAAACAATACCTAAAACAAATATATTCGAAGTAGAACAAGCTTCAGATTATGTAAAAGACCTTATTTCTACTTCTTGTTACGATTGTCATTCTAACAATACTGTGTATCCTTGGTATAATAACATAGCCCCTGTTTCTTGGATATTAGCCAATCATGTTGACGAGGCTAAAGACGAACTCAATTTTGATGCTTGGGGGACTTATTCGCTTAAGCGAAAAAATAAAAAATTAAAAGAGATAAAAGAGCAACTTGAAGAAAAAGAAATGCCTTTAGAGAGCTATTTATGGATGCATAAAGATGCTAAATTATCACAAGATCAAGTCGCAACCATTGTAGATTGGGCACGTACTTTAAATCCTGATATTGATAAAAAGAAATGAGAAGAAAGCCTTGATGAAAACCCAAATTAAAATTTTACTGATACTATTTTTTACAACCCAAATGTTTTGGGCGCAAACCGCTGTTAATAAATTTGACAGTAATGGTAAACGGCATGGCATTTGGAAAAAATATTACAAACTCAATAATAAATTGCGATATAAGGGGCAGTTCAATCATGGTAAAGAAGTAGGAACTTTTAAATACTACGATATTAACAATGACGAAAAACCTATAGTTATTCGTGTTTTTAATGCGCAAGATAATACTTGCGAAGTTTCCTTTTTTACAACCAAAGGTGTTCTGGAAAGTAAAGGAACTATGTTGGGAAAAAAGCGTTTTGGTAAATGGGTTTTTTACCATAAAGATGGGCGTACCATTTTATCTGAAGAAACTTATAATGATGGCTTTTTAGAAGGCGAAGTAAAAGTATATTATGCCAATGGTAAAATTACAGAGATTTCGCATTATCACTTGGGTAAATTAGAGGGTAATTATAAACGCTATGCCATACGTGGTTTTTTATACCAAGATTTGACTTACAAACAAGGCGAACTCAATGGTATGGCGGTTTATTACGAACGCAAAAACGGTAGTATAAAGAGTAAAGGTCTTTATAAAGACAATAAACGCGTGGGCACTTGGCAGCACTATGAAAATGGTAAATTATTATACGCCGATAAACCTGCTTTAAAGCCTAAAAAAAAGAATTAATTTCAATTTTTTAAACGACATCAAAAACTTTCTTTGCTTTTGCTAAGCTTCTTTTTATCATAGCCATAGCCTTGTCTATGGTTTCTTTTTTGGTTCTAAAAGATAAGACAGCCATTCTAATTACAAAATTGTCGTTTATAACGGTAGAGCTCAAAAACACACGACCGTCTTTGTGAATTTCGGTCATCAATCTTTTGTTAAAATCATTCTGAATAGCGACACTATCGGTAGGATACCAAAAATAACTGACCGATAAATCGGGTTGTGGTCCTATTTTAAAACCCAATTCTAAAAGCTTATGTCTAAAGTAATCGGTTAATACCAATTTTTCTTCTAAACAGGCCATAAAAGGAGCGATACCGTGTAGTTTAAGTGGTAACCACAAACGCAAACCCCTAAAATGTTTTGTGAGCTCGGGTGACACATCAGCCGGATTTAAAATGCCGTTGCTCATAGCATCTTGCATATAACTGGCAAAATAATGATGCGATTTAAATACCGCTTCTTTGTCTTTTATAAGCACCGCACCCAATCCGTAAGGTAAAAACAAACCTTTATGTGGGTCTATTACCAACGAATCGGCTTTTTCAATGCCTTTAAAAAGGGCTTTTTTAGCCTCGATAAGAATGAAAAAGCCACCATAAGCGCCGTCAATATGAAACCAAGTATTGTATTTTTGGCTGATATCGCCTAAAGTATTGAGGGGGTCAACCGCACCGGTATCTGTGGTGCCTGCTGATGCTATAATACAGAACGGTTTGAGTCCTTGCGATAAATCGACTTTAATTTGTTGCTCTAGTTTTTCGGTATCAATTCGATAATAATCATCTAAAATAAGTTTATGAACGATAACATCTTCAAGTCCTATAATACGCAAAGCTTTATGGATGCAGTGATGTACCTGCGGACTCAGATACACAACACTTTTGGCTATTTTTTCGCCTTTAATACGGTGTTTATCGCGTGCAGCTGTCAAGGCTATAAGATTGGCAATCGAGCCTCCTGAGGTTAAATTACCGACAGCTGTATCGGGAAAAGCGAATAATTTTTTAAGCCAATTCACCACTTCGTCTTCAATACTTACAGCGCCGGGCGACCCGTAATAAATACCCGCATATTCGTTAGAAATAGCGGCTAAATAATCGCCTAAAGCCGACGTAAAAATACCACCACCTGGGATATACCCCACATGACCTCCCGAAGCTGGTTTAATGCCATTGTCGTTTACTTGCTCATTGTAAATAGCCAATAATTCACCGAGTGTTTGAGTCGTATTATCTATTTTTAAAACACTTGTATCTACCTTGGTATCATTAACGTATGCCGGCATATCCGCCAAGGTATTTATAAAGTTGTTACTGTAATTTTGTAAGGTATTTAAAAGGGTATTGCGTGTTTCTTCAGAAGGTTCTAAAGGGGCAGACTTTTTGGCGAGTTCTGCTAATTTTTGTTCGATGGATTTCATTTCGGAAATTTGATATCACAAAATTAGAATTTTAATTTTGATTTATACTTGTATGAAGCAAAAAGCTTTATCGTAAAATATATAAATGACTTTTAAGTTTTAATGACAGATAAATCTATAATTCTTTAGTTTTAATTTTATTATCCAGTTTCTATGTCTAGACTCTATTAGTCTAGTCTCTATTTTCTATCAAGCTGTCTTAATTCTTTTTGGTATTTGTATCTTTGCAGCCCAATTATTATAAAAAAATGAAACGTGTTGTTGTAGGCTTATCGGGAGGCGTTGATTCTAGTGTGGCGGCTTATCTTTTAAAGGAAGCGGGTTACGAGGTTATAGGCTTGTTTATGAAAAATTGGCACGACGATTCTGTAACTATTTCAGACGAATGTCCTTGGCTAGAAGATAGCAACGACGCGATGTTGGTAGCCGAAAAATTGGGCATTCCTTTTCAGGTAGTCGATTTAAGTATAGCTTATAAAGAACGTATAGTTGATTATATGTTTAACGAATATAAAATTGGCCGTACGCCCAACCCCGATGTGTTGTGTAATCGTGAGATTAAATTCGACCTTTTCATGAAAATTGCCCTCGATTTAGGAGCTGATTTTGTGGCAACAGGTCATTATTGCCGTAAAGATGTGACTGATGTAAATGGCAAACCTGTTTACAAATTGATAGCAGGTAGCGACCCCAATAAAGACCAATCGTATTTTTTGTGTCAGTTGTCGCAAGCACAATTGTCAAAAGCACTTTTTCCTATTGGCGATTTGCTAAAACCCGAAGTGCGCAAAATAGCGGCTGCACAAAATTTAATAACAGCCGAAAAGAAAGATTCGCAGGGTTTGTGTTTTATTGGGAAAGTCCGTTTGCCCGAATTTTTACAACAACAACTCAAACCAAAAGAAGGTCAGATTATTCAGATTCCAAATGACTTTGACGGCTATGCTAAAGATGTTCCCAAATATGAATCAAAACAAGAAGAACTAAAATATTTAGCAGAAAAATACCACTACCAGCCCGAAGACGGCAAAATTGTAGGCACCCATCAAGGCGCTTTTTATTTTACAATTGGCCAACGTAAAGGTTTGGCTGTTGGCGGCACTGTAGCGCCTTTATTTGTTATTGCAACCGATATAAAAAATAATATTATTTATACAGGTGAGGGTAAAAACCACCGTGGTTTATTCAGAAAAGCACTTTTTGTCAGTAATGCCGAGTTGCATTGGGTACGCCCCGATAAGGTCTTAAAACCAAATGAGACCTTAAAAGTAATGGCACGAATTCGGTATCGTCAAGCTTTGCAAGAAGCTATTTTATACCAATATAACGCAGGCTTATATGTTGAGTTTGTCCAACCGCAATCTGCCATAACCGAAGGCCAATTTGTAGCGTGGTATGTCGGCGAGGAGTTATTGGGCTCTGGTGTTATTTCGTAAGTAGGGTAGGGCGAATTATAAACTGTCCGATTTTTGGGGAAGGCTACAAAAAGGGGAAGGCTACAACTTGAAGTTGTTTTAGGTCTTGTAATAACTTTCGGTTTTGTAGGTTTTTCGTCTTTTTTGCTCATAATTTATTCTTTAGATTTTGAGTGATTAATAGTTGCCAACGGTTACGGTTATGATTTCGGCGTGGATAATTCCGCAGGAATTGTCCGCATAG
>CAZGZH010000081.1:0-6503 GCA_964529645.1 uncultured Flavobacteriaceae bacterium | reverse complement strand
AACGCTTACCAATAGTTTTGCCTTGTTGTTTATCTGTTTGAGTATAGGTCTTTTTTATCCTATTTTGAGTCTGCCAAAAGTTTTAACGGCACAACTATTTCTTGCTTTATCATTCAGGCGAATTTATAGTTTGCGTACGAGTAATGGCCTAAACGAAAAATTATTTGACAGTGCTTTTTTGATAGCTATTTCTAGTTTTTTTTATATTGAAAACGCCTATTTTATAATACTTGTTTATGTGGCGCTTTTTGTTTTTCAAAGAACAAATTGGCGCTATTTTATAATTCCTCTTGTTGGATTTACACTGCCTTATTTTTTAACCTATATCTATGCACTTAGTTTTGACTCTTTTTCATTCTTTAATAGCATAACAGAGGTGTCTTTTTCTTTTAATTTTGGCATAATTAAGCAAGCGTCAACTTTTTTAATTGTAGATATTTTATTCTTAATGGGCTGTTTGGCCTATATTTTAAAAACATTAAGAACTAGCGAATTTAGTAATGAATTCCGCGCTTTATGGAGTTTAGTACTGGCCCATTTTTTAATAGCTTCTCTTTTGATATTTACAGGAGTATCTTTTGGTTTAGAAAAAGTTGTTTACATCGTTTTTCCTTACGGGATAATAATGGCTAACTATATGCAAACTATCAACAAAAAATGGTTAAAAGAATTGCTTGTTTTCCTTTTAGTTGGTCTAACTTTAGGGAGTATTATTTACAATTTTGTACCATAGGCTAAATCGCCAGCATCACCTAAGCCGGGCACAATATAGCCTTTAGAATTAAGGGTGTTATCTACAGTAGCTATCCATAAATGAGTGTTTTTTGGGAATTTATCTTTTATAAAATTAACCCCTTCTTTAGCGCCGATTACAGAAACAATATGAATCTGTTTAGGCGTTCCTGCTTTTTTTAAGGCTTCGTAAACAGCTACCATAGAATGGCCTGTAGCCAACATAGGATCAACCAATAAAAGTGTTTTGTTTTTTAATGTTGGCGTTGCCAAATACTCTACAACTATTTCAAAAGCATCGGTATTGTCTGGATGGTGACGAAAAGCCGATATAAAAGCATTTTCGGCATCGTCAAAATAATTTAAAACGCCTTGGTGTAAAGGCAATCCAGCTCTTAAAATAGAACAAATAACAATGTCGTTATTTGATAGTGACATTTGTTTTGTTCCCAAGGGCGTGCTTATCATTTGGCTGTGGTAATTGAGATGTTTACTCAACTCATACCCTAAAATTTCGCCAATACGTTCAATATTCCGTCTAAAACGCAGTTTGTCTTTTTGTAAATTGATATCGCGAATTTCTGAAATAAATTTTTTAAGAATGGAATTTTGAGAATCGAAATTATGAACAGTCATTAGAAGTGTATTTGTACAAAGATAATTTTAATAACTCATTTCTACAATTTCTTTGACTTTTTCTAAGGTGACGTGTTGTTGCTCTCCCAGACCAGTCCAATTGCGGTTTGTAAAGCGCTCACAAATTATTGAAGCAGTGTCTTCGTAATTATCGGTATAATCAGAAAGCTTTGTTTTAACACCCAAACTTGTAAAAAAATCACTTGTTTTTTCAATAGCCATATCAGCAATAGTATTATCATCGCCCGTTAATTGCCAAACACGTTTACCGTATTGCACCAGCTTTTCATATTTATCTGTTTTCATTATACGATACAAATTAGGTGCAATAATAGCCAAGGATTGGGCGTGGTCTACACCGTATAAGGCCGTTAATTCATGGCCAATCATATGTGTTGCCCAATCGGTTGGAACTCCCTTAGAGAGCAGCCCGTTTAAAGCCATTGTACAACTCCACATAAAATTTGAAGCTAATTTATAATCAGTTGGATTTTCAATAACATCTGCTCCAATTTCTACCAATGTTTTTAAAACACCTTCGGCAATTCGATCTTGTAAATAGGCATGAGTGTTGTAAGTAAGGTATTGTTCCATAACGTGTACAAAGGCATCTACAACACCATTTTGTAATTGCCTTTTAGGCAAACTGGCAATAACTATTGGATCGTTAAACGAAAATTTAGGAAACAATAACGGATTGCCAAATGCCATTTTTTCTTTGGTTGCTGCTTTGGTAATAACAGCTCCCGAATTCATTTCAGATCCTGTAGCAGGTAAAGTTAAGACAACACCAAATGGAGTTGCCTCTTTAACAGCAGCGCCTTTTGCTAAAATATCCCAAGAATCAGTCCCTTCAAAAGGAATCGCCGCCGCTATAAATTTGGTTGCGTCAATTACAGAACCGCCGCCAACGGCCAAAATAAAATCGATATTTTCTTTTTTGGCTAAAGCAACTGCTTTAATAAGTGTTTCGTATTGCGGATTGGCTTCAATACCACCAAATTCAATAACCTTAAAATTTTTAAGTTCGGCATTAACTTTATTGTAAATCCCATTTTTTTTGATACTTCCACCACCATAAGTCAATAATACTTTTGCTTTATTTGGCATTTCATCAGACAATTTAGATAATTGGTCTTTTCCAAAAATCATTTTTACAGGATTGTACAATTCAAAGTTATTCATAACGGTTATTTTATATTTTTTAAAACTGTTTCTGTTACTTTTTGAGGACTGATACTGCGCATACAGTTTTCGTATCCTTTTATGACTTTATTGCCGTAAATAGAGCTGGGTAATTTGGGATATTTTTTTAAATCGGGGACTAAACAATCGTTTAATGTATGCTTAAAAGGCGTGAATCCCGCAAAAGGATGTGTGGCGCCCCAAAGGGTTATGGTTTTTACATTTTTTATAGCCGCTAAATGGGCGTTACCAGAATCCATACTCAGCATCAATTTTAATTGCGCAATTAAATTGAGTTCATCGGCAAAATTGAGCACCCTAATGACGTTAAAAGTATTTGGAATATCTTTAATTAATACATCAATCTGTTCTTTCTCTGTGTCGCCACCACCAAAAAATAAAATTTTTATAGAGGGTTCTTTTGCCAATGATAAAATCACTTCTTTCATCAAATCAAGCGGGTACATTTTTGACGCGTATTGTGCAAACGGTGCCACACCTATCAAGGTGTCTGTCTTTAAATCACACCCTGATTTTTCTAAAAAGGCTTTGACTTTTTTATTTGGTTTTTCTTTTTTGGGAAAGGCGTGATTGGCTAAATCAATAGGATAGCCCAAGTTTTTAAAAACATCGGCGTAGCGTTCTGGAGTACTTTTTAGTGGTTTAAAAATTTTATTTTCGGTACGTGTTAAGGCTTTTTTTTCGGCGCGTCCTTTGTCAATTTTGGCGATTTTAATTCTTGTAAAGCCAAAGAAAAACCGCAAAATTTTTGAACGGAGTACATTGTGAACGTCGGCAACAGCCGTAATATTTAAAGATTTGAGCTCTTTAAAAAGTTTGTAAAGTCCTAAAATGCCTTTGTGTCTGTTTTTTAAGTCGACCGCAAAAAAAGTGATATTCTCAATATCCTTAAACAAAGGTTTTAGAAACGGCCGTGACACAAAAGTAATTTTAAGGTCGGGATAAGTAGAAGTCAATACCTGTAAAACGGGTACCATCATAGCCACATCGCCCATAGCCGACAATCTTATTACTACCAAGTGCGCGGGTTTCACCATAACACAAAGGTACACTTTTTAGCGTTTCATAATGGTCTCTTGATGCTCTATAGACTCTTGGTGTATGGCTTTAAAAATATTTTCTATAAAGGCTTTACTCAACCCAGATTTACCCCCCTTGGCAATCATACTATCAATAATTTCTTGCCAACGACTGTTTTGTAGAATGGCTACATTTTTCTCTTTTTTAACTTCGCCAATCTTTTCGGCAACCTCCATCCTGTTAGCCAAAAGATCTATAAGCTGTTTGTCTAAAAAAGTTATCTCATCTCTGTAATTCGATAATTTATCAAGGTATTTAGCGTCGCCAAATTCTTTTTTTCTGATGCGTAAATCTTCGGTTATTTTAACTAAAGTTTCAGGTGTAATTTGTTGTTTGGCGTCACTCCAAGCGTCATCTGGGTGGTTGTGAGTCTCTATCATAAGACCGTCAAAATTTAAATCGAGTGCGGTTTGCGACACTTCAAAAATTAAATCGCGACGTCCAGCAATATGTGACGGGTCACAAATTATAGGTAAATTTGGAAAATTGCGTTTTAAATCAATCGGAATTTGCCATTTTGGTTTGTTGCGGTATTTGTCTTTTTCGTAAGAAGAAAACCCACGGTGAATAACACCTAATTTGTTGATGCCTGCCTCGTAAAAACGTTCTACAGCGCCCATCCACAAAGCATAATCGGGATTGATAGGGTTTTTAACCAATACAATTTTGTCGGTTCCTTTCAGCGCATCGGCAATTTCTTGTACCACAAACGGGTTGACGGTTGTACGAGCCCCAATCCATAAAATATCAATATCGAATTCAAGCGCTAATTTAGCATGTTGTGCATTACCTACTTCAATAGTGGTAAGCATTCCTGTTTCTTCTTTTACTTTTTGAATCCAGGGGAGGGCTTTTACACCATGTCCTTCAAAACCCCCCGGACGCGTTCTGGGTTTCCATACACCTGCTCTAAAAACAGTAGCATCTGTCTTTTTTAATTGATGCGCAATTTCTAAAACCTGTGCTTCAGATTCGGCACTACAAGGCCCCGCAATTACTAAGGGATGACTTAACTGCATGGCTTCTAGCCAGCCTCTAAAATTTTGATTGTTCATAGTATTTATTTTATTTCTGATAAGATTGTTTTTAAATGATGTGTACTCTCCATAGCTTCAAAAAGCCCTTCGGCATCGTCATTTTCTATAAATGTTTGAAACTGATTTAAATTTTTGATGTATTCTTTTAACGAGGTTAAAATATTGTCTTTATTTTGGATAAAAATAGGTGTCCATGTTTTGGGCGAGCTCTTAGAGAGTCTTACCGTAGAGGCAAAGCCACTGCCCGCCATAGTAAATATTGAGGCTTCGTTTTTTTCTATTTCTAAAACGGTTTTACCCAGCATAAAAGAACTGATATGCGATAAGTGTGAGACGTAAGCAATATGTTTGTCGTGTGCTTTGGCTTGCATAAACGAAGTACTCATTTTTAAATCTTCAAAAATAGTTAAAGCTTTTTCTAAAAAGACTTTTCCAGAAGATTTTGGATTACAAATAATATTTTTTTTATTGTAAAAAAGTTGTTTAAAGGCGGCTTCGGGGCCAGAGTATTCTGTTCCAGCAATAGGATGTGCTGCTACAAAATTTGCTCTTTTAGAATGCCTTTTTACAGCAGTACAAATACTATCTTTAACAGAGCCAACATCAAATACTAAAGTTTTGTCTGTAATAGTATCTAAAATTTTTAAAGCTAAATTATTGGCATGATTTACAGGGACGGCCAGTATTACAATAGTGGCATCTTTTACGTCATTTATATTTCCAATGGCATCGACAATTCCTAATTCTAAAGCTTGTTTGGCGTGAGTTTCATCAGCGTCGATTCCTACAATAAATCTGTTTTTTTGTTTTAAAGCCAAAGCCATAGAACCCCCTATCAAACCAATGCCAAAAACAACTATTTTCTCCATATTATTTTAGTCTATTTAAAACAGTTTTTAAAATTGTTTCGGTTTCACATAAGGATATTCTAATATAATTATCTCCTTGATTACCAAATATAAATCCTGGGGTAACGAACACATTTTTTTGCGTCAGTAATTTATCCGATAAGGATTTACCATCTGTATTCTTAGGGACTTTTCCCCATACAAATAAACCCGAGGTGTTTTTATTGTAAGAACAGCCTAAAGCCTCTAATATTTGCCAAACTATTAAACGTCTTTTGGTGTAGGTTGCGTTCAATTCTGCATACCAATTTTTAGCGGACTGTAAAGCTACAATAGCACTTTTTTGAATGGCAAAATACATACCAGAATCCATATTGCTCTTAACTTGTAAAATAGCTTTTATATATTTTTCTTTACCCAATAACATACCCACACGCCACCCTGGCATATTGAAGGTTTTGCTCAAAGAGTTGAGCTCTAGAGCCACGTCTTTAGCGCTTTTAAAATTTAAAATGCTCGTCGGATTGTCATTTAAAATAAAGCTATACGGATTGTCATTAACCAATAATATTTTATGTTTTTTGGCAAAGGCTATTAGTTTGGTAAATAGTCCCTCTGCGGCAACAGTACCTGTAGGCATATGTGGATAATTGAGCCACATCAGTTTTACTTTTGAAAGATCTTCTTTTTCTAGCGCTTCTAAATAGGGATGCCAATTGTTTTCTTCAGATAATTTATAAAAAACAGGTTCTGCATGTAATAACTTTGTTGTTGCCGTGTAAGTGGGATAACCCGGATTGGGAATTAAAACCTTATCGCCAGCATTTAAAAAAGCTAGAGAAATAAGCATCACGCCTTCTTTTGATCCCATTAAGGGTAGTACTTCATTTTGAGGATTAAGTGTTACATCAAAATTATTTTTGTAAAAATTAGCCATAGCCTCCCTTAACTCTAGCAACCCTTT
>CAZGZH010000080.1:0-6537 GCA_964529645.1 uncultured Flavobacteriaceae bacterium | reverse complement strand
GTC
Source organism: uncultured Flavobacteriaceae bacterium (assembly GCA_964529645.1). Taxonomy (GTDB): domain Bacteria; phylum Bacteroidota; class Bacteroidia; order Flavobacteriales; family Flavobacteriaceae; genus CG1-02-35-72. The sequence continues at coordinate 6,534 of CAZGZH010000080.1, read as the reverse complement.
ATCCAAATTGACGTGCCTCCTGTACTTAATAATGGTAAGGGTTGCCCTGTTACAGGGAACAATCCTACAGCGACAGCCATATTTGTAAAAGCCTGAAAAATTATTGGAAATCCAACGCCAATGACCAGTAAACTGCCAAAAATACTTTCTGACTTATTGGCTACTATTATTATCCTTAACAGTAAAACTAAATACAATAGCACAACAACAAGACCTCCTATAAACCCAAATTCTTCTATAATAATGGCATATATAAAATCGGATGAAGATTGTGGTAAGAAATTCTTCTGAACACTTTTACCAGGCCCTCTGCCATAAATTTTACCCGTAGCAATAGCTACTTTAGCTTTTTCAGCTTGATAATTAGCACGTTTATCTGTTTTATTAGTGAAGTTTTCTAAACGACTCATCCAAGTGTCAACTCTATTAGGCATAATAGTTGGAAACGCTTTAGCCATTAAAATAAAGAGGCTTAAAACAATGACGCCCATCCCAACAATAGAGGCTAAATACCTTAAAGGATAGCCGCCTAAGAATACTAAAACAACAACCATTACAAATAACATAGCTGCAGTAGATAAATTAGCAGGTAAAATAAGTCCTAAAATCAATGCTACAGGCAACCATAGTTGCAACAGGCTTTCTTTAAATGTTATGATATTCTCTTTGTTTTTAGCTAAATAACGTGACACATACATCATTAAAATAACGCCCGCCATAGTGGATGTTTGGAAACTGATTCCAATAAAAGGAATGCGAATCCATCTACTAGCATTAGCACCGCCAATGTTTGTTCCTTGAATTAAAGTGAAAATTAGTAAAATCAACACGACTGGGAACAATAATACCGAAGTAGCACTAAAATATTTATACGGAATTATATGTACGGCATAAATAATGATAAATCCTATAAATAATAACATAGCGTGCTTTAAAAAATAACCTGATGTTGTGCCCTTGTCTACCACATAGACCAAATTACTACTGGCACTGTAAACAGGTAAAAAAGAAAAAATGGCTAAGAGGGCTATCAATGCCCAAATAGCTTTATCTCCTTCAATATTTTTTAAAAGTGTTTTCACTTGATTTTATAAATTTCTTACAGCTTGTTTAAATTTTCTACCGCGATCTTCGTAATTGTCAAATAAATCAAAACTGGCACAGGCAGGAGACAATAAAACATTATCGTTCTCTTCGGCTAATTTATGAGCAACCTTAACAGCTTCTTCCATACCGGCAGTTTCTATAATAAAATCGACTACATTACTAAAAGTTTCGAGTAATTTTTTATTATCTACACCCAAACAAATTATGGCTTTTACATGTTCTCTCACCATTGGCAACAAGGTTGTATAGTCGTTTCCTTTGTCTACACCACCTACTATCCAAATTGTGGGGTTATCCATACATTCTAGCGCATAAAAAGTAGCATTAACGTTTGTTGCTTTAGAATCGTTAATGTACGCTGCACCTTGTATTTTTAATACTTTTTCTAAGCGATGCTCAGCCCCTTCAAAATCGGCGAAGCTTTCACGGATGGTTTCTTTTCTTACTTTTAACAAAGTAGAAGTCATTGCCGCAGCCATAGCATTTTTAACATTATGCTTACCTGTTAAAGTTAAGATTGATTTTTCCATAGTATATTTTGTATCTTTTATTTTAATTATTATTTGATTGTTATTCAATTGTGCACCTCCTTTTTTTTCTAAAAACGACTCTTCTCCATTTTCTACTGTAAAGGGCAACAATTGGGCTTTTGTATTATTAATTTCAGTTTTTAAATAGGCGTCGTCTGCGTCATAAATAAGGTAATCTGCTTTCGTTTGATTTTCGGTTACGCGCATTTTTGAAGCCAGATAATTATCCATTTTATAAGCATATCTATCTAAATGATCTTCAGAAATATTTGTTATCACGGCTATATTTGGCTTAAAATTTTCTATATCGTCTAGCTGAAAACTGCTTATCTCAAGCACATAATAATCGTAATTATTTTGAGCCACTTGCAAAGCGAAACTGTCTCCTATATTGCCTGCCAATCCCACATTAAATCCTGCTTTTTTTAGGATGTGATGTGTTAAAAGACTGGTTGTTGTTTTACCGTTACTACCCGTAATAGCAATAATAAAAGCTGCTGTAAACCGTGACGCAAACTCAATTTCTGAAACAATTTTGACACCTTTATTTCTGAGTGCCACAATTATGGGAGCTGTGTTTGCAATACCTGGACTTTTAACAACTAAATTGGCCTCAAATATTTTGCTTTCGGTATGTTTACCTTCTTCAAACTGAATATTGTTATGTAAAAGAACGTCCTTATATTTCTGACTTATTGTTCCAAAATCTGAAACAAAAACATCATACTTTTTTTCTTTTCCTAAAAAAGCAGCACCCACTCCGCTTACACCGGCTCCCAGTACTACTAGCTTTTTCATTTTATCTCACTTTTAAAGTTATAATACTCAACACAGCAAGCATAATTCCTATAATTAAAAAACGCATCACTATTTTACTTTCGTGATAGCCTTTTTTCTGAAAATGGTGATGCAAAGGCGCCATCAAAAAGACGCGCTTTCCTGCCCCTAATTTTTTCTTTGTATATTTAAAATAACCTACTTGAATCATCACTGAAAGTATTTCTACTAAAAAAGTAGCCGCCAATAATGGAATGAGTAATTCCTTCCTTACAGCTATGGCAATAACAGCTATAATACCGCCTATGGTTAAACTACCTGTATCGCCCATAAATACCTGGGCGGGATAAGTATTATACCATAAAAATCCTACTAAAGCCCCCATAAAGGCACTGATAAAAATGGTCATTTCACCTGAGTTTGGTATGTACATTATTTGTAAATAATCGGCAAAAACAATATTACCAGACACCCACGCAAAAACGCCTAAAACGGCCGCAATAATTGCCGAAGAGCCTGCCGCTAAACCATCAATACCATCGGTTAAATTTGCCCCATTAGATATAGCCGTAACTATAAATACAACTATTAATATGAATAGAATCCAAGTGTATTTGGCAGGTGTTTCTCCCATCCAACTGATCAGACTTTTATAATCGAATTCGTTATTTTTTAAAAACGGAATAGTTGTTTTAAAGGATTTCTCTGCCTTGCCAAATTTTTGAGAAGCTTTAACAACATTAGAAATCTCAGTTGTATGAAGTCTTTGTTTAATAGTCACATTAGGGTTAAAATGCAACATAGCGCCAACAAATAAGCCCAATCCTACCTGACCGAAAATTTTAAACTTTCCTTTAAGACCTTCTTTATCTTTTTTAAATACTTTAATATAATCGTCTAAAAAACCTATAAGCCCCATCCATAAAGTAGTTACAATCAGTATGATAATATATATATTATCTAATTTTGCCAATAATAAAACGGGGATTAAAGTTGCTAAAATAATGATGATACCACCCATAGTTGGGGTGCCCGATTTTTCTTTTTGACCTTCAAGACCCAAGTCTCTAACAGTTTCGCCTATTTGTTGCGCTCTTAAATAATCTATTATTCTTTTACCAAAAATTGTCGAAAATGACAATGACATCAATATGGCTAATGCTGATCTAAACGATATATATTGAAACAATCCCGCACCGGTTAAGTGAAAATTATTTTCTAAATATTGAAACAAATAATACAGCATTTACTAGTTATTTATATCGTTATTAAACATTTTTAAAGCAATTTTATAATCGTCAAAATCGTGTCTTATCCCATTAATTTCTTGATACGTTTCATGACCTTTTCCAGCTATTACGACGATGTCGCCAGACTCTGCCATTTTACTAGCTGCTTTAATAGCTTGTTTTCTATTGGTAATGGAAATTACTTTCTTAAAATCTTGTGGTTCTATACCCATTTCTATTTGCGCAATTATTTCTTCTGGATCTTCGCTACGCGGATTATCTGAAGTAATTATGGCTAAATTGCTGAGTTTAGAAGCTATATAGCCCATTTTTTTGCGCTTGTCTTTATCTCTATCGCCGCCACAACCCATTACGCAAATCAATTTTTCATTCCCTGTACGGATACTATTAACAGTTGACAAAACATTACTTAAAGCATCTGGTGTATGTGCATAATCAACAATAATGGTGACTCTATTTGGTAAAATAACATATTGAAAACGTCCTTTTACACTTTCTAAACTACTAATCAGTCTTAAAGTTTCAAACGAATCAATTCCTAACAAAGATGCCACACCATAAATGGCCAAAATATTATAAGCATTAAAATCGCCTATTAATTTACTCCACAACTCGTTGTTGTTTACATTTAACAACAAACCTTCTAAACTATTTTCTAAAACCTTACCTTTAAAATCGGCTGGATTCTTAAGGGCATATCTTATCTTTTTGGCTTTGGTGTTTTGTAACATCACCTCGCCATTTTTGTCATCGGTATTTATAAGGGCAAAAGCCGATTTAGGAAGACTGTCAAAAAAGCGCTTTTTAACATCTCGGTATTCTTTAAATGTATTGTGATAATCTAAATGATCTTGGGTTAGATTTGTAAAAACAGCGCCTTTAAACACTAAGCCTTCAGTCCTTTTTTGATGAATGCCATGAGAGCTGACTTCCATAAAGCAATGGCTAACACCCGCTTTAATCATTTTGGCTAAATAGCTGTTAATAGTAATACTATCTGGTGTTGTATGAGTGGCTTTAAATTCCTTATCGGCAATTAAAATTTTTACAGTAGAAAGCAGGCCAACTTTGTGACCTGCTTTACTAAAAAGATCGTATAACAAACTAGCAACAGTCGTTTTACCATTAGTGCCAGTTATACCAATAAGTTGTAGATTATTTGAGGGGTTATCGTAATAGTTGGCGGCCATGTGTGCCAAAGCTGCCTGACTATTCTCTACAACAATATAGGTGCGTTTATCGATCCTATCGGGGGGTAATTCTTCGCATATAATTACAGAAGCTCCCTTTTTAAGAGCGCTATCTATAAATTTATGTCCGTCTATTTGTGTGCCTTTTACAGCGATAAAAACATCATTTTTCTTAACACTACGCGAATCAAAAGATAGTGCTTTTATAAGCACATCTGTACTGCCATAAACTTCGTTTACAGAAACATTGTACAATATGTCTTTTAAATTCTTCACAATAATTTTATATAAATACTTTTATATTTTTTTAAATTTTCACCTGGATTTATAGACTGAAAAGCGACTTTGCCAGTGCCTTCACACTTTACTTTTAATCCCAAATTTTCTAACAGTGCCACGGCATCCATACCCGGCATTTTCTTTACATTTGGAATGTATTTATAGCTTTTAATTTGTTTTTTAGAAGTGTTATTTAAGTGTTTTTCTAAAATATCGTTAGCCTTATTAAACTGCGCAATACTTTTATTAATGGGCGTATCTGTATAAATTCTTTGCGCTATTTTTTTAAAGGCAGGAGCCGCTACTGTGGCGCCATAATAGCCTAATTTTTTATTGGGTTTATGAATAACCACTATGCAAGAATATTTGGGATTGTCTGCTGGAAAATACCCTACAAAAGAAGAGATATACTGTGTTTCGCCACCTTTCCAATAATCTGTTTGACAAGTGCCTGTCTTACCTGCCATAGCAAAATTCGGTGTGTAAATATTTGAGGCAGTTCCTCTCTTTACAACATTTGCCATTAAGACTTTTACTTTATTTATGGTTGTTTGAGAACATATTTTAGCATCAATTACAATAGGTTTAAACTTTTTAATAAGTTTATCCTGTCTTCTGATTTCTTTTACAAATTGCGGTTTCATCATTTTGCCATTATTAGCAACGGCATTGTAAAAAGTGAGTATTTGTAAATCGGTAAATTTTACACCATAACCCCAAGCCATCCACGGAAGCGACAAGCCATTCCACTCTTTTTTATTTTTTGGATTTGGAATTTTTGGCGTACCTTCTCCTTTAATAGGGATGTTTAATTTTTCACCCACATGCATGGCTTGCAAACCATCTATAAATTTTTGAGGATAGTTTTTATAATTTTGATAAATTATTTTTGTCATACCCACATTAGACGACAATTCTAATACTCTTGCAGCACTAATTTTCCCATAACCACCTCGATGAGAATCGCGTATTTTTTTGCCATAAATTTTTATAACCCCTTTTTCTGTGTCAATAATTGTTGAAGTATCTATCACTTTATCTTCTAAAGCACGAATCATACTCATTAATTTAAAAGTAGAACCCGGTTCGTGTGCTTCGTAAACAGCATAATTTCTTTTTTCGAAATAAGTACCTTTAGAAGTACGCGCCAAATTAGAAATAGCTTTTATCTCGCCCGTTTTTACATCCATTACCACAACACTGCCGTGTTCTGCTTCAAATTTTTCGAGTTGTTCTAACAAAGCATGATGCGCAATGTCTTGGATGTTTAGATCGATAGTAGTAATAACATCTAAGCCATCAACAGGATCTATTTCGTTATCATCATTTAAAGGTTTCCATTGTCCTTTGGCAATTTTTTGTTTTAAATGACGTCCTTGAACGCCTTTTAAATAACTACTG
>CAZGZH010000079.1:0-6634 GCA_964529645.1 uncultured Flavobacteriaceae bacterium | reverse complement strand
ATTTGAAATAGTGTTCTGAACGTCGAATAAATTAAAAATTTCAAATCCGACAGACATTTGCTTGGCGCGGATATTTCTAAAATAGCGAGAAGGTCTTCTCCCTTCAAATAATTCATAAGAAATACCAATATCGGCCCGTTTATAATCGGGTAATCTACTTTTAAAAAGATAAGGATCCGCAAAAGAGGGTGAGCCACCCGGGACACCTGTGTTGTAAACCAAATTCATATACATTTTTAAGTTGGGGTAGTTGGGGACGTAATCCTGAAAAAGGATGGCAAATTTTAAACGTTGATCCGTCGGTCTCGCAATATAACCACGGTTGTCTAAATTTTCTTTTGTGTTGAGGTAACCAAAACTTATCCATGATTCAGTTCCCGGTACAAATTCGCCATTTAAACGCACATCTAGACCTGTTGCATAGGCTTTTGCGTTATTATTGGCACGATAACGAATGCGTACATTTTCTACGGTGAATGAGTTAACTTGTGTCATTTTTTTGTAGTATAATTCTGTTACCAACTTAAAAGGACGTCCAAACATTTTAAAACTATAATCGTTTCCCAATACAAAATGAAAAGATTTTTGTGCTTTAACGTTGGGTTTTACGACACCTAAAGAATCGCGTAATTCGCGGTAAAAAGGGGGTTGTTGGTAGATGCCAGTGGCTACTCTAAAAAGCATGTCTTTATTCCAATCGGGTTTAATAGCAAATTGGGCACGTGGACTCACAATAGTCTGACTTTGAGAAGAAATCCCATTGCCTTTTACTTGCCATTGTTGGGCTCTTAGGCCAAAGTTATACCAAATTTTATTGTCGTTAATATAGTCTACTTTGCTGTATTGTGCATAAGCCATAATACGGTCTATCTGTATGGCATTTGTAGCACTTACACTTATAAAGGGTACAATGGGACCGTTATAAGCTTCATAAGGTTGGTCGTTTTTAGGAATAAAATGTGGTGGCCTTATAGAAAACCCAGCCGAGTCTATCACTTCCCATTCTATAAGACGGTCTTTAATATCTTCGTGTTGGTATTTAATACCTACCTCAATATGTGTATTATTTTTAAGGTAGCTTCCTTTTAATTCAATATTAGAAATTAGAGCATCTAAATCGTTACGCGCATGATTGAGTTGCGAGCCAATGGCCACTGCATTTTCTACATTGCCAAAATTATCTGAACCAAAATCGGCATTGACATCGCCCAAACTGTAAAAAGCAAAGGTGTCAAAATACTCCTCTTCTTGGGTGTTATAAGCTGATGTTATAAGGTTGAAAGTTAGAGTGTCATTGTACTTATATGTGGCTTTTAAAGCGCCAAAAACAGTAAGATATTGGTCTTTTTCTTTGCCTTCGTAATTTACTACCAAAGCTACAGGATTGGCAATAGTACCAAAATTAGAAATCCGCGTTACGGGTTCGTCTATATAATTATTCAAACTCAAGTTACCCAAGAAATCTAAAACCAATTTATTATTGGCAATAAAACTAAAATAAGACTGAAAGTCGGTGAAATTAGGTTTAAAGTTGCCATTATTTTCACCACCATTTACCAGTAAACTATTGTTGCGATAACGCAGACCTACCAAAGCACTTAACCTATTGTTGTACAGTAAGTTTTCGTAAGTAAGATTGGCACCTAAAAAACTGGCATTGACGTTGAGGGCAAATTGCTGAGGTCTTTTATAAGTAATATCTAAAACAGACGCCATTTTATCGCCATATTTGGCTTGAAAACCACCTGCAGAAAAGTTAACATTACGTGTTAAAAACGGATTTACAAAGCTCAAGCCTTCTTGTTTTCCAGATCTAATTAAAAATGGGCGATACACTTCAACCCCATTTACATACACTAAATTTTCATCAAAATTACCGCCACGCACATTGTATTGTGTGCTTAATTCGTTGTTAGAATTAACACCGGGTAGGGTTTTTAAAACATTTTCTACACCGGCATTGGCACCGGGTATTTTACGTATATTCTTGGCTTTTATTTTTGTAATGCCTTGTGCGGCTTTCTTTTTGTTTTTTAAAACTACAGCGTCAATTTGTTCTGTTTTAAGTTGCATTTTAGGCGAAAATATAACCGTACGGTTACGAAGTACACTTACACGTTTTACAATAGTTACATAAGCAACATGAGTATAAGTAAGCGTTATGCGTGTGTACTCTGGGACTTTTAAACTGTAAAAACCAGTTTTATCTGTAGTAGTACCTTTTTTGCCAAAAGTAATAGCAACACCTTCAATAGGTTTGTTGTTTTTATCTGTAACACGTCCTTTAACAGAAGCATTTTGTGCAAAACCAATAATAGTGGTTAAAATAAAAAGGAGTGTTAAAAAAAGCTTTTTCAAATTATAGTATTATTTCTTTCTAAAAAACGATGCAATATACACTTTAGTATTATTAACATTATCTGTAACGCTTATTTTTAGTTCGTGTTTTGCTTTTGTAAATTTTTTATCGCCAAAATTATAAGTGAGTAAGTCTTTTTTGGCATCGTACTCCATTAAAATCCAATGGCCGTCTATTGTGGCAGAATAACTTTTAATACCAGAGTCTGAATCTTTAATTTTTACTTTTAAATAATGGTATTTTGTAAGCCATTGTTTGTCTTTAAAATTCACAAATTCAATTGTAGGTGAAACAGTATCAGTCTTTAATATATAAGTACCTAGAGTGTTAATTGAAGTATATAATTTATTGTTTTTATATTTTGTCGGCACATAATTGACGTACTTATTTCTAACAAAATTAGCAATGTACAGTTTAGTAATATCTTTGTGTTTCAAAGAATCAGGATAAAAAGTAAGGGTGTATTTTTTATCGAGTGGTCTTGTGTTTTTGCCCACAAATACCGTATCGTTTTTTAGTTTTAAGTCTAAATAAAAGTTTTTATAAAAAGTATTTTTAGGAAAAGCAATAGTTACATTTTCTAAATCGAATTTATTAAAGACTTTATTGTCTATAAAATAATGGGTTTTTTTGATGTTCTTTTTTACTAGAATACTATCCTTTTCTCCTTTTATAGGGATGAGTATTTGTGCTGTGTTATTTTTAAAATCGCTTGCCAGTATGGCGATGTTATAGCTCAAACTATCGACTATCTGTAATTGACCGTTACCCAATGACTTGTCGTAAATATTTAATTTATTTTTAGGCTCAATAAAACATTTTTGAATAGCTTGATAGTCTTTAAAATACATTTTGTAATCCATAAATAGATTAATATACTTTGTATTGCCAAAAGAAAACTTTTTTAAAGTATGATGGTATTTTAAAGCGCCATTACTCATCATTTTAAGATCGTAAATGCCATTTCTGTTAAAAGCCGCATCTTGCCTGTCAAAAGATTTAACACCCAAACCTATTTGACCATAAGCCGTAAATTTATCGGCAATATAATTGCCATTAGGCAAACGTCTGAATTGTATTTCAACAGGAAGATTAGATTGGTTAACTTGCGATGTGTCATTTAAAGGATAGGCTATTAATTTAGAAATAACAGGTTTTTTATGATCGGCAATAGCATAACCAAATAACATAGGGTTGGTAGGTTCTTCGGTTTTTGTATTTCTAATTTCAAAATGTAAATGTGGTCCTGTAGAGCCACCTGTATTGCCAGAGTAGGCAATGAGCTGGCCTTTTTTAATTTTGTACAATTCTTTTTTTGGAAACAATTGAATTTCAAAAGTCTTTTTTTTGTACTGGTTTTCTTTAACATAAGCCTCAATTAGGGGCTCAAACTTTTTTAAATGTGCATACACACTGGTATAGCCGTTAGGATGTGTAATATAAATAGCTTTACCATAACCCCATAAAGAAATTTTAATACGCGATACATAGCCATCTGCAATAGCTTTTACAGGAATACCCTCTTGATTTTTGGTTTTAATATCTAAAGCCGAATGGAAGTGGTTGCTCCGTAACTCGCCAAAAGTACCTGCCAATATAAAAGGTATATCCATAGGTTTGCCAAAGTAATTTTGAGGATATTTTTCTTGAGAATACAGATTTATTGTCAGAACTAACAGTAGCAAAACAAAATAATATTTAATCATCAAAAGGATTTTAAAAAATAAAATTTAAGTGAAGTAAAAATAGAAATATTTGCTCCTTTTAAAAACAATAATTACAAAAATTAACAAATTAAAAAAAATAGACAGCAAAAGAGTTGTTAAATTGTAAAACACTTGCTAGATTTGTAAGTGTAGTTTACAGTCTTTGAATTGATGGAAGGATTTTTGAAAACGATTGATTTATTGGAGAGTAAGTTGTTAATCTTACTAAAACAAAAGCAAGAGCAACAAGAGTATACTTTAAAAATTAGCCAAGAAAATGAGCGTTTGCGTGAAGAATTATCTAAGCTAAAGCAATTAAATTCTGATTTAGAAGATAATTTCAAGGCATCAAAAATTGCTAACACAATGGTAGGCAGTGAAGACAATAAACTAGAAACCAAACAAAAGATTAACTCGCTTATACGCGATATCGATAAATGTATAGCGCTAATAAACGAGTAGTAAATGAAAGAAACACTCAAAATAAAAGTTAGTATAGCCGATAGAGTTTATCCGTTAACAGTAAAGATAGAAGAAGAAGAAGGCATTAGAAAAGCGGTAAACAAGATTAATGAACTGATTAAAAAATTTGAGCGTAACTATGCCGTAAGAGATAAGCAAGATGTTTTAGCAATGAGTGCTTTACAATTTGCGTCAAAACTCGAGGTTAAAAACCTTTATAATGAAAATGAAAAAAAGGAAGCCGAAATCAAACTTGAAAAATTAAATAGTTTGTTAGAGGCGCACTTAAAATAAACGTTCTTTAAAAAATAAATTTACAATACTGCCTACATTAGTAAATTGTTTGATAAACTCAACACTATTCATTTAAAAAGAATGAGTCTAAGTTGTAAAAGCGCGCTGGCTAGATCAGATACTTGAGCAACTTGTTAGTTCTAAACCTGTTTAACAGGAGTTTATAAACCAAACTGATGTAGGCTTTTTATATATATACAATTATGAACCAAATGATACTACCCATTATAATTGGGATTGCAATAGGCTTAGCAATAGGATATGTTATCGCCAAAATAATAGAAAAAAAAGCTGCTTCAAAATTTGTAAAACAAGCTAGAAAACAAGCTTCAACAGTTTTAAGAGAAGCCAAACTTGATGCAGATGCAATTAAAAAAGATAAAATTCTTCAGGCAAAAGAAAGATTTTTAGAGCTTAAATCAGAACACGAACAAGTGATTTTGTCGCGTGATAAAAAAATGGTTGAAGCCGAAAAACGCATTCGCGATAAAGAATCTCAAGTGTCGCAGCAATTAGACAAACAAAAGAAATTGAATGATAGTTTGTCTGAAAAAATTGAAAGTTACAATCACAAAATAGAATACTTAGATCGTAAAAATGCCGATTTAGAAAAGTTGCATAGAAAACAAGTCGAACAACTTGAAGTCATTTCTGGCCTGTCTGCAGACGATGCTAAAGCACAACTCAATGAGTCTTTAAAGGAAGAAGCCAAAACAGATGCTATGGCTTTTATTCAAGAAACCTTAGAAGAAGCCAAATTTACGGCACAACAAGAAGCTAAAAAAATCATTCTCAATACTATTCAGCGCGTAGGCGTAGAGCAATCAATAGAAAATTGTGTGAGTGTTTTTAACCTTGAATCAGATGACGTTAAAGGCCGCATTATTGGTCGTGAAGGGCGCAATATTCGCGCAATAGAAGCCGCTACGGGTGTCGAAATTATTGTTGACGATACACCAGAAGCTATTATTTTGTCGTGTTTTGACCCCATACGTCGTGAAATTACACGTCTTTCTTTACACAAATTAGTAACCGATGGTCGTATCCATCCAGCACGTATAGAAGAGGTTGTTAAGAAAACAGAAAAAGAAATCACCAACGAAATTACAGAAGTAGGTAAACGCACCGTTATAGATTTGGGTATTCACGGTTTACATCCAGAGTTAGTCAAAGTTGTAGGACGTATGAAATACCGTTCGTCTTACGGACGTTCGGCGCGCGTTGTCCCGGCGCGAAAAAAGGGGCGGATGAGCGCTGCATCTGCATCGCTGCCTACGTCGACCAGCGACTCGGCTTGGGTGGATCGCTACGAGTGCCTGCGCGAGCGAGGGCTCGAGCTCGGCTCGCGAGTGCTCGACGGCGCCCAGGGCCTCGTGCTGTTTCTACGCCGAGGGATGATGTCGTGGATGACCGAGCACACCGCTGCAGCCCCGAGACCACCGTCGTCGTCGCCCCCGTCGCCCCCGGAGCGTGGCATGCTCGACCGCGATGGTCGCGGCGAAGTCACACAGATGCTGGCGTCGATAGTAGGCTCTGCTCTCACGGAGGCGCGGACATGAGTCAGCCCATCCAGAGCAAGGTCACGTCCGCCCATCTGCAGCGAAACGCGTATCTCTACGTGCGCCAATCGACCCTGCAGCAGGTCGTCGCGAACACCGAGAGTTCGCAGCGCCAGTACCAGCTTCGGCAGCGAGCGGTGGCGCTCGGCTGGCGCCAGGACCAGATCGTGGTGATCGACTGCGATCAAGGTCAATCCGGGGCATCGTCGGTTGATCGAGAGGGTTTCCAACTGCTTGTCTCCGAGGTCGGCTTG
>CAZGZH010000078.1:0-6657 GCA_964529645.1 uncultured Flavobacteriaceae bacterium | reverse complement strand
TATCATGGAAACAGCCATAAGACTTGCAAAAATGCCGACACCCCACTTAAGCATTTCTGTGAGTTCGGTTGATTTAAAGAACTGTATAGCGCAATACACACCTCCTGCAAAGATTAAAACCATAAAAAAGCTTGTTAACATTGTTAGCCATTTTAATTTACCGCTAAAAAGTCCTGTTATCATTTTAGGGAGACCCTGTTCGTCTAATTCGTTATAAAATGCGGCCTCTTCTGCACTTAGTGCTTCGTTAATTAATTTATCGATGTTGTCTTCTGTTTTCATAATTTTATTTTTTATTGATACTTTTTTTTAAGTGTTCTCTAGCGTTAAATAAACGCGATTTTACGGTGCCTATACATAAATTTAGGATACTACTTATTTCTTTTATGTTATAACACTCTATATAAAATAACTGTAATACAATTTGTTGTTTTTGCGGGAGCTTATTAATCTCTTGTTTAACTTTAGCTAGTTTATTATTGTTACTATTATTTGTATTATAGTTATTGCTATTAAAGCTATTAGTATTATCATTTTTAAGTTTTTCCTTTAAGTTTCTATTTTGTTGTTGTTTACGAATCCAGTCAACCGATTTTTTAGCTACAATTGACATAATCCAGACTCTAAAAACAGCAGGGTCTCTCAAGTTTTTCAGATTTCTAAAAATTACTATCCAAGAATCTTGAACAATATCTTTTGCAGCATCTATATCTTTTACAAATCTATTAGAATGTATTACGAGCCTTTTGTGCCAACGCTTAACTAAAATGGTCAAAGCTTTTTTGTCTCCAGACTGAAATTGTAAAACAAGCCATTCATCAAAAATATGTTCTTTTGTTTTTGCCATCTGTTCACTTATAAGGTCGCATAAAAAAGAGAAAGGTTCATTTTTGTCAAAACTTTTTTCTGAAAGTATAAAAAATAATTAAATCAGGATTAGTTGTTAGACTTTAATTATTTTTACCAAAAATTAAAACGTGAATTTAGATAATTACAAATCCTTATTTTTAGAATATTTAACAAAAAAAACAGTCAATAAAGAACCCCGAAATTTATATGCTCCTATAAATTATATCTTAAATTTAGGTGGTAAACGATTAAGGCCTGTTATGGTTTTAATGGCTTGCGACTTGTTAGGTGGTGATACAAAAAAAGCACTTGATGCTGCTTTAGCGATAGAAATGTTTCACAATTTCTCTTTGATTCACGATGATATAATGGACAAAGCGCCTATAAGAAGAGGTGAGCCCACTGTACATAAAAAATGGGATTTAAATACAGGTATACTCTCTGGCGACGCCATGCTTATTTTGGCCAATACTTTTTTTAATGCGTATTCTGGGGCGACTTATAAAAGTTTGCAAATGTTATTCAATCAGACAGCATTAGAAGTTTGCGAAGGACAACAATATGATATGGACTTTGAAAGTGTTCCGAGTGTTCCATTAGAAAGTTATATTAAAATGATAACTTTTAAAACAGCTGTATTGTTAGCCGCATCCTTAAAAATGGGCGCGATTATCGCGCAAGCCGATGCGGGTAATGCCAGAAATTTATACGATTTCGGACTCAATTTAGGTATAGCTTTTCAGTTACAAGACGACTATTTAGATGTGTATGCCACTACCGATTTTGGCAAACAACAAGCGGGTGATATTTTAGAGAACAAAAAGACTTTTCTATTTTTAAAAACACTAGAATTAGCCAATTTAGAAGACAAAAATAAATTGTTGAATTTGTACAATAAAAAAGGAGGTAGTAATGATAAAGTTAGACAAGTTAAACAGTTGTTTGACAAGTATGATGTGCCTAAGATTTTGCAAAAAGAAATAACTAATTATACAGTAAAGTCGATTGAGAGTTTAAATAAAATGACGCTTGATAATGACAAGAGAGATTTTTTAAAAACCTTTTCAGAAGATTTGATGCACAGAACAATTTAGAAATTCATGGCTGCAAAAACGTCGGTTAAAATATTGGGTAGCGCATTAAAGCCTAAGTTGTATCAAGACTTAATTGTCCAATTAAACAGAGACCTCTTGTTAGGCGGTATTGATTTAAAAATAGCCTTAAACACCACCCCAAATAACTTGATTAAACAGTTGACTAAATTGCTAAAAGAATTGGTGCAGTATAATTATCAAACATTTAACCAGTTTATGTACACTTTAGATGTGTCTGAAGAAAAATTGCACAATCTCAAGCAAACGAATTTAGAATTATTAGCGCCTGAATTAGCCCGTTTGGTTTTAGAAAGGCTCTTACAAAAAGTGATATTAAAAGCGCAATTTAAAACTTAAAAAACTATTGCAAAACAGTAAATAAAGTAGTAATATTGCAGCCCTATTTAGGTGATAGAAAATCTGTATGAGTACGAGAAAAGTATCTAAATACAGATTAGGAAAATTGAGAATAGAAGAAAAATTTAATAGGTCCCATAGCTCAGTTGGTTAGAGCACCTGACTCATAATCAGGGGGTCCAAGGTTCGAGCCCTTGTGGGACCACAAATATTTCCTTAAATCTTAATGGGCGAGAAGTTTATCCCGAAAGCGCAGCGATTCGGGAAGCCCTTTGTAGGGCTCTTTTTTTATTTAATCGTAGATTAGATTTCTTATAAATTAACTTTCTAATTATCTGATGTTAATATTTTTATTAATTTTGATGTTGATCTAAATAATTAGAACCCTCCCTTATAATTTGTCCTTTTTAGTACAAATTAAATTATTGTTATAGTTTAATTAAATTACGAGTATAATTGCTTAATTATGATAAACTCAAAATTTATAAACCTTAAATGTAAGTCTTGTAATAAATCTCAAGAATACATCCCTAATAATGAGTTTGTTCAAGCACTAGAACCACTGTGGTATTCTTTAAGTAATAAAAACAATTTATTACCTACAATTCCTAAAGTGTTTTTAAAGTATTATATCCATTTAAAACCACCTTTAAAGCTTAAAACAAAAAATAAATTTTGGAGTGTTTATTTATATCCAAATGCTATAATTAACGGAATAGAAACAGAAGAGGATATAAAATCTTTAAGATTTTGTCTTTGTGAAATTATTGATATAATTGAATTAAATAAAAATAAAGCATTTGTTAAAATTAAAATTCATAAAATAATTGAATTAAAAAATGATGTGTATTGTAAGTCCCCGAATTTTAGTTGGTTAAAGTTGTTAGACGATTCGCTACTGCTTAAAAGAAATGGATATTTTAAAAATTTTAAAAAATACTCTTATATAAATATTGATGTGGAAGGAGATTTAGGACTAAGAGTAATTGTTAAAAAAGAGAACAAGAAAAGTTTAATTGTGGCTGTTAATGAATGGGATTTCCACTTAGATTTATGGAGTCTATGTTCAATAAGATTAACCCAACTGGATGAATTAAATTTTGGAATAAAGCATTATAATTGAATAATTATTAAAATTTTAAAAAATGAAAAAGTTTTGTTTTGTATTAATTTTATTGAATTTTTATGTCGTTTTTGGTCAACAAAACGCACTAATCGAAGATTTTAATAATCATAGTAATAAATGGTACTCATTATCAGATAAACTAGTTTTTAATATATATAATGGCTCATTAAAAGTTGTTAATGTAGGCGAAAAGGATAGTTTAACAACTGCAATTATGAGCCCATTTGAATTTAATCAAAATAATGATTTTCTTATTGAAAGCAGGATGACACTGTATCAGAGTGAAGTAGCTCATGGTTTGGTGTGGAATTTTAAAGACAATGATAATTATTACATATTTAAAGTATCTCCTAAAACAGAGATTTATACAATCTATCAATATATTGATGGGGTTAAAAAAATTATTTTACCTTGGGAAGAACAATACCCATTTGGGCGAGGTAGTAAATTAGCTCACATCTTAAAGATTGAAAAAAAAGGTTCTATAACAAATTTTTTCATCAATGAAAATTTAGTAGAAAGTATCGAAATAAACTATTCTGGAACAAAGGCTGGTATTTATTTAGAACCTGCTAATATTGCTAAGTTAGATGTTGATTATTTTTATATTAAGTCAGATAAGGCTCTAATCAAAAAAGACACAAAAGCACCCTTAATAACTATTACAAATCCAGATTTATCACGAGGATTTAAAATCGTAAAAAACATTAAGAAAATAACAGTTCAGGGTAATGTAAAAGATTCAAGTGGAATTTTTGAAGTATTAGTTAATGACCAAGAATCTTATGTTGATGAAGAGGGGAATTTTTCTAAAGAGATATTACTTAAATTAGGGGTTAATTCAATACAAGTAAAAGCTATAGATTTACAGAAAAATACAGCAATAAAAGAGTTTGTAATTAACAGAAAATCAGACGTAAAAGAAGATGTTGTTATTGATAAACAAAAAAACTTAAAATTACCATTGAGCAAATATTTTGCCTTAATAATAGGTGTGCAAAAATATATTGATCCAACTATCAATAATCTTGATCAACCAATTCTAGATTCTCAAAAACTTTATGATGTTTTATTAAAAGATTATACTTTTAAGGATGAAAATATTAAATTTCTCAAAAATCCTACAAAAAGTGATATAACTAATACATTAGATTATTTGAGCAAAAATTTAACTAAAAATGATAATTTATTAATATTCTATGCAGGACATGGCTATTGGGATAAAAAATTTAAACAAGGTTATTGGTTACCTGCTGATGCTGACAGAGAAAAGCGTGGGACTTGGTTATCAAATGGAATTATAAGAGATTATTTACAAGGAATATCAACTAAACACAGTTTGTTAATAACTGATGCTTGTTTTGGAGGTGGAATCTTTAAAACCCGAGTTGCTTTTGAAAATGCTTCTGTAGCAATTAATCAATTATATAAGTTACCCAGCCGAAAAGCTATGACAAGTGGTGCCTTAAATGAAGTCCCAGATAAGAGTGTTTTTCTTGAATATCTTGTAAAAAGATTAAAACAAAATAAGAATAAATATTTAAGTTCAGAGCAATTATTTGCTAGTTTTAAAATAGCTGTAATTAACAATAGTTTTAATGGGCAAGTTCCTCAATTTGGAATAGTTAAATCAACTGGTGATGAAGGGGGTGATTTTATTTTTATAAAAAAATAAATACCTTATACTTTTTATGTCACCTATTTCTTACTCTATTTGTAATAAATAAATAATTAGTCAAAAATTCCAAATTAGTTGCTAATTTTAATAAGGTCTATAAATCATATTTTATAAAATTAAGAAATATATTAGGGTTTTTAATATCTTAGCTTGTTATAACAATAAGCCTAATTTTTAAATTGAACTATTGGGCTTGTAATTAGTTTAAATAGTATTACTTTTGTAACGTGTTAAAACACATTGAAACAATTAAATTTAATGTTAAATAATTCAAGTAAAAAAATAATTTTTCTACTTGCAGTGTTATTAACTACCGTATCTTTTGGTCAGATAATACCACCTCCGCCACCCCCTCCACCTCCTGGTTTACCAATAGATGGCGGTATCTTTATTTTGGCCTTAGTGGGTACTATCTACGGAATAAAGAAACTAAGAAAATAATTTATTATTTTTCTAGAAGCCGCGCCACGTATTTTCCAATTACATCAAATTCTAAATTTACAACGGTTCCTTTTTTAATGTTTTTGAAGTTGGTATTTTCAAAAGTATAAGGAATAATAGCGACGCTAAAAGTATTTTTTTGAGAATTTACAACTGTTAAGCTGACGCCATTAATGGTTATAGATCCTTTTTCTATAGTGATGTTGTTTTGTTTGTTGTCGTATTCAAAAGTGAAAAACCAACTACCATCAGCATTTTCAACATGGGTACAAGTAGCTGTTTGATCTACATGTCCTTGAACTATATGTCCGTCGAGACGTTCACCTAATTTCATAGCGCGTTCTAGGTTAATCAAATCACCTATTTTAAGATGTTTTAAACTGCTTTTATCTAGTGTTTCTTTTATGGCAGTTACTGTATATATATGGCTATCTTCAATATCAACTACAGTTAAACAAACACCATTATGTGCCATACTTTGATCTACTTTTAGCTCATGGGTTAAATTACTTTTAATGCTAATATTTAAATTTGTATTGTCGGTTTTTAAAGCCGATACAATGCCTATTTCTTCTATAATTCCTGTAAACATAGTGTCAATTTTATTGATTACTTTTGTGATGTCAAATTTACTAATTTAAAAAGTTTTAACCTGTGAAAAAGGATCATAAAATACGTATAGGAATTTCTTTAGGCGATTTAAATGGTATAGGGATAGAGGTAATACTCAAAACTTTTCAAGACCAGCGCATGCTTGATTTTTGTACACCTATAATTTTTGGCTCAACAAAAACTGTTTCGTATCATAAAAACACTTTAAATTTTAAAAATAATATACAGGGAATTTCACATATTTCTAACCATTTACAAGGAAAAATAAACCTTTTAAATATCTGGCAAGAGACAGTTGCTATTAATTTAGGACAAGCCTCTAACGAAGTGGGAAAATATGCTTATCTATCTTTAGAAAAAGCCACCGAAGCACTTAAAAATAATAGCATAGACGTGTTGGTAACAGCTCCTATAAATAAACAAACTATCCAATCTGACGCCTTTAAATTTAAAGGCCATACCGAGTATTTAGAATCTCAGTTAGAAGGCGAGAGTCTTAT